>NZ_JAZBJZ010000226.1:0-1602 GCF_036349135.1 Tumidithrix elongata BACA0141 | reverse complement strand
GGATGATTCAAATCCTCCTAAAACGTCTTGCTTAACTTCTCAAACACTCTCTCAGATGCTGATAGTTTGTGTCAGCGTTGAAATGCAGGACTTGGTGTATTTAGAAAAGGGAAGCTTGCAAAAGGCAATCGAACAGTTGCTTTAGTTAACGAACGAGTCACAGACAACCCATAGCAGAAACGATGAGCGTATGCGCAAATTGCTAACTTAAGCGATCGCCCCAAAGATCGACCTCAAAACTTTTGCCAAAAAGCGATCGCAGTTTCTCTAGAATGCCAATAAAATATCAACGGGCTGCTACGAAAGTAAGAATAAAGTGTATTGTTGATGCACTTAACAACGATTCAACTATGTATGTATTTTGGGGCTAGAAAATCATGGGAAAAGTGATTGCAACCGTGAATATGAAAGGTGGCGTTGGTAAAACCACCTTAACCGTCAATATTGCCACTTGTTTGGCTAAAATCCATCGCAAAAAGGTCTTGGTCGTGGATTTAGATACCCAAATCAGTGCCACCCTAAGCATGATTTCACCGGCTGAGTTTGCTAAGTGCAGAAAAGAAAATCGCACCTTGCGGCATTTGGTCAGCCAAGCGATCGCGAATTATGGCGTGCAGGTTGATGCCCCAGGTCAAAAAGTTTACCAAGTTAAAGATCTTGTCATCCCCCATGTTTGTAAAGTAAACGGGTTAGATCTACTAGTAGGGGATATCGATCTATACGACGAATTTTTAGTGTCGGAAATGTTGTATAACCGATCGCTACTATATGAAGAAAAACAAACTTTTCAGCAGACTTGGAGTAGGTTTGAGCAAACCCTCATTAAAGGAATTCTGGAGCCTGCGCTGAAAACCTATGACCTGATCATTCTCGACTGCGCCCCAGGATATAACCTACTTACCCGCAGTAGTATCATTGCCAGCGATTATTACCTCATGCCTGCAAAGCCCGAGCCTCTGTCGGTGGTGGGCATTCAACTTCTAGAAAGGCGCATTGAGAAACTGCGTGAAATCTATCGAGATGACATCTCAATTAATATTCAACTCTTGGGTATCGTCTTTAGCATGTCAGCAGGTTTTACCCTAAGTAGATATTACAAAAAGGTCATGGATAGGGTAAGTGCGGACTTTAGTAGTACAAAAATTTTTAAAACTAAAATTCCCAATGATGTCAATATTGCTAAAGCCGTAGATGATTTTGTGCCTGTGTCTGTAGCTAATCCCAATTCAGCCGGTGCAAAAGCCTTTGCGGAAGTCACCGTGGAGCTTTTGAAAAAGTTAGAAGTTTCCTTAGGCAAAAAGGAACAAACCTCGAGACTGAGCTTAGTGGATTTGGAATGAGGTTCCAAAAACTCCAAGCCGCGATCGCGCGATCGCCTTCATCTGAGATAGATTCTACAGTCGGGGTCTTCCCTGTACACATAAGTAGGGTTTGCTGAAAAAATTGTCAAAAATAACAGCGGGATTCTGGCGGTAATGGACAGGTTTTGTTTGTAATTGGATTTCTCCTAATCTGAATAAACTCTAAGTTCGTTAAATTTTTTAATGAACCGCCAATTCAAGGATGAAATGCAACGCCTAGAGATCTTTGCGTAAAGGGACT
>NZ_JAZBJZ010000225.1:0-1676 GCF_036349135.1 Tumidithrix elongata BACA0141 | reverse complement strand
AGGAATGTAGGGTCTTTATTCACCATTATAAAAGATGTCAAATCGGTTCTATAAATTAGCTTGGATCTATCTAGGATGCATTCGCACTGACGCGAATACATTCTAGGAGAGGATTGTGCTACTTCCATTTTCGTAACACAGCCCTTGATTGAATCGCAACAGGATTTACCATAGCCCCTGAACAGGTGCAGGTTGACCGCTTGGAGTCTCCGATGGACTGGGAACCGTTGACGATGGTTGCGTGGTTAAAATTGGATTAACCAATGCCATGACTTCCTCTTTGGTTGCATAGCCATCAAATGCCTCAGAACTAAAGGGAATAGGGAAATCGCCACGATTTTCGTTGTAAATCACCTCGCTGGCATCTCTTATCCAAGGACGCACGTCTTTACCCAGTAACGTTTGTCTCAAGAAGCGGATACCTGCGGCATGGCGGGCTTCTACCGAATGAATCTCTAAGGCTCCAGCCAGCACAGTTTTACCTGGTTCACCTGCCATCAGTAAATTTTGCACCTGTCCTTTGTAAGCAGCAACTCCTAGATCCTCAACATATTGGCCTGCAAGCAGCAGGTCGGCAGGATTGGCAAAGGGGTTGCGATTTAAAATAGCACTATAGTTTGGATTGACTGGAATGACGATCGCATCAGGGTTACCTCCTAGAGAGCGCAACACAGATGAGAGGTCGGTGACATGTTGCATTTCATCCTGACCATAGGAAACCAGTAATGCTTTCGCGACATCAGGAACTCCTGTTAGAGAACCGCTTTGCGTCGCGGCAATGGCATGACGATAAAAATCAGCTTCTAGCTTTTCTAAGGTCAGGGCATATTCCACGACCTGTTGAGGTGTAAGGATATCGCTCTGAACTGTACTTTGATCGTAGGCAGAAACCGTTGGAGCAAAGGCTAAGGAGAATAGAAAAATTAGCACGGCATATTTCGCCGAAGCTAGGATACTGCAAAAAGTTTGGCTCAATCGGCTGAGTAGATTGCTAAGGAAGTGGTGATAAGGCAAGAAAGTTATTCCTGTTGGTTGCGCGATCGCATTAAAAAAGAGTTTCATCGTTCAAGATCTCCTTGGGTTAAGCGACTAACGAACCGTTAATCGAGTTGTTCAATATTCCGAATGAGCTAACCACAGAGACGATCTGCTTCGGTGTGTACAACTCGTCGTAAGCACAACCTTTAAATGGATTCAGATTTGTTTGTAGGTCAGCATTTTTGATCAGGCGTTCGTTGTCTGCTTCGGTAGTGGGTCGTCCCAAAAGGGCTCTCATTCCTGCGGCATGACGGGCCTCGACAGAAACAATAGAACCCGCTGCCAGAATATAGGTTGGGTTGGTCAAACTTGGCCCTGCCCCGTTATAGGCATGAATGCCCAAGTCTTCTAACGTAACTGCTGTATTTAAGATTTTGTTGCGATCGCTGAGTAGCATACTTAGCCCCTGCCGATTGAAACTCAGATCGCTAGTTTGAAACGTGGCATTATTTCCTAAAACACCACGTAGGAATTTGACATGGGCGGCTTCATGATTGCCCAGTGCGCTCAAGTAGTCGAGTTCTTTAGCATCAGTGATTTGGTTACTCTTAATTACGGCTGGATAAAATGCTGCCTCCAGTTCCTCTAAGAGCGTGTTTGAGAAGTTTAGGGTAGAAAAAAAGCCCCCAAAGTTATAG
>NZ_JAZBJZ010000224.1:0-2377 GCF_036349135.1 Tumidithrix elongata BACA0141 | reverse complement strand
TTACGAAGTATTCTTTGCTTCATCAGACCCCGTTGCATTTCATTCTTGAATTGGCCTACGATTATATAACTTATACTCTCAACAGGCAGGTTTCAGGTTTCTAAGTTTCGGTGGTTTCAAATCGGAACGGTGATTTTGTCCATATTTTAGGTGAAACGCGATCGCCCCTTCAACACCAAAAGTATCACGATCGCCTCTACTTCCAAAATCAAACAGCGATCGCCACTCAAGCCCTAAATTCTTGTAAGAGCGCTGTTATGATAAAAGTAAGTTATGTGCAAATTTTGATCATGAAAAACTATCGCGATCGCATACGCATCAGTCCAAATATTCGCAGTGGTAAACCATGCATAGTTAACACACGCATTGCTGTATCAGATGTGTTTGACTATCTCGGTGGTGGAATGAGCGTTGAAGAGGTATTAGATGATTTTCCTGATTTAACACTTGCAGATATTCAGGCTTGTTTTGCGTTTGCTGCCGATCGCGATCGCCGTTTGACAGTGGTTCCCTATGAAGTTACTGTTTGATGAGAATTTGTCTCCAAAATTGCCACATATATTATCTGTAGATTTTCCAGAGAGTATGCACGTTCGTGATTGTGGATTAAAGGGATTTCCTGACGAGGATGTTTGGGAATATGCGCGTGATAATGGATTTACAATAGTTTCTAAGGATTCAGATTTTTATCAACGAAGTTTGCTTTATGGACATCCGCCAAAGCTTGTCTGGCTGAGGATTGGTAATTGTAATCGCGATATTCTCGTAGCTCTAATCACTAAATATAAGGAACAAATCTATTTGCTAGATAGTAGTCCTTCTGAGTCGATATTAGTGATTTTGAGTTAAGTTGCCACTCCACAAAAAATCAAACAGCGATCGCCCCTCTCAACCCCCAAAATCACGATCGCCTTTACTTCCAAAATCAAACAGCGATCGCCTTTCTCAAAATCTCAAAGTTTTCTATGTTTAGTCTTCATCTTCTTCAGATTCAAATCCCAACCACACGAGTAAGACATCTTCTAAGTCTTCCATTTGCTCTGATGTTAGCTCTCCCAGTTTGCGTAAAAGTTTGGCATGAGGAATTGTGATGAGATTTTGTACGTCAAATGCGCCTTCTCGCAAAAATTTAGCTTTGACTTTTACCTCAAATCTGGAATCGCGCAAACTTGTTGTATGTGGAACTAGGGTTACTAATGCTCGATCCCTATCTAGTGCTGGGATACTGACAACTAAGCATGGTCTGACTTTTGCGACATAGCCAAGATCGACTAGCCATACTTCTCCACGATTGGGGCTACCCATAGGCTAACTCTTCTTCATCTAGTGTTAGAAAGATATCCTCGGCATTCAGCGTTAATTCTTCGTCAGATAATGGCTCAAAGTCTAAATAAACTGTACGCCTCAGAATTTCTGACAATAAATCTAGTCTTTCTGAGTATGTTAGGTTGTCAAAGGTGTTTAGAAGCTCTTGTACTACAGAAGTCATAGCTTTATTCCTTAATTTCTAATTACAGATTAACACGATCGCCACTCTCACCACCCAAAATCACGATCACCTCCACTTCCAAAATCAAACAGCGATCGCGCTTAACGCTTTTACTCTGGCGATCGCATTTCCAAGATCTGTTTGCTCGTACTTATGTGAAAACTGCTATAAAATTTTGTAACGGATGTTTTGGGTTTGTTGGTCGCCACATGATTCAGATGCTGCGCGAGAGGGCTTTATAAACTTCCACTTAACACCAGTTAGCAAGCTAGATTCTCTTCCCTATCGAAGTATGGGTGTGGCTTTAGCTAAAGATTAAAGATTCAACGGAAGCCACTTCAAAAGTCAAAATTATTTGAAGTGATACCCATGCAGTAATTTTGACAGCTTCCGCAAGCCATCAAATTCTCATTACAATTTTATCATCTGCAATTTCAACAAGCGTGATTTTTTTAGAAAAATGCTCTATTTTCTTGCTGTCGCCATTGCATAGGATCGCAAAAGGGCTAAATCGATTTATACGGGAAATACTTGGGGAACTATCATCATTTCTCACTGATTCGATGCAACACATATTTCCTGCAAATTCAATAATTCTTGTGCTAATTTCATAACCTTCGCAACCCAAACTGGGATACGATAATTGTCTCTCAATTAGCCTTTGATTATCAATTTCATAATAGATAGGACTGGGTCGTGTCCCTCCGCCTACCTTGACTTGGGTAATTCCACAGCAAATAATACAGTTAAGCTGTTCGACCGTTAAGCTTAGCTCGCTCCTTCCATTCTCTAACCCTTCTTGGAAAAATTCGTCAAACTTTTGTCTCAAGGAACTAAGTACAGGACAAAAGATTGAGAGCATTAGAAAAGGCATCAGCGTTGAGTTCA
>NZ_JAZBJZ010000223.1:0-2641 GCF_036349135.1 Tumidithrix elongata BACA0141 | reverse complement strand
CCTATAACTTTGGGGGCTTTTTTTCTACCCTAAACTTCTCAAACACGCTCTAAGTCAAATAATCCTGTTTGCCAATCCTGCATTGACTTCCACCTTATCTATTGCTTCTTTCTCATTTTACCTCATTTTCCTCAAATCCCTTCCTACTCTTGTTTGTATTTTTAGAGATGCCCTAAAGAGCATTTTCAATTGCTCTGTTTGTAAGACACCTAGCGATTTCAAATGCAGCCCCAAAGGCATATCGAGAGAAGATGAGGCAAAATCTTGAGGAGAACTCAAATTTTTGAACCATCCTCGCCGCTCGATCATATTAGATAGTCCCTTGCGATCTAGGCGATCGGACATAGCCACAACTCGCCCATGATCTAGCCAAATATAACTGTAACGAAAGGTCTCATTTTCAAAAAGACCGCGAATTTTCAGTAAGCCTGTCTTACTGCCTCTATCCAGAAATTGAAAAATTTCTGGCAAGGAAAAATCAGCTAGATTTCCTGAAATTGCCATGTTCAATACTCAGTTAGGAACATAATACTTACAGACATCTCCGAGAAAATCTTATCGGAATCAATCTTATTGGTACTGAGATAGATTATCTGCTCCGAGAAGTTAACAACATCACCCAGTTGGGCGAATCTCAATCTTTTTAAGCAAAATCTTTTTAAGCAAAAAATATTTAGAGCCTATTTGAAAAGTTTTCTGAATTCTTGACGCTGCGTACGTTCTAGCCAAACAGTGCTAAAACGGTGAAGCCCATACAGTTAAAGCATCGTGGCAGACTTTCCCAACAGCTTCTTAGAATATTTATCAACCAACCTCATATTATATTCGCAATTAAACTCATACCATACCTCCCAAAAAATTGGGACACCTTATTTTTAGATTAAGATTTAGATAAGGTAATGTTCTGCGACCATCTCAAATCTCAATCTACCTAGATACAATTGAAATCGGTATGAGATGACATTAATCAGGTAATCTAGTAAAAACCTAGAAACTCTTTGTCCATACCTATCTCATCCTACGCTCCTCTCTAGGTCGCGCTTTTTCCGTTCCACGTAAGGTCAGTTATATAATACTTCTCCGCGCTCGCTCGCCCATATCGTTTCTGTGTTCCGATCGCATTCAGTCCATGAGAGTCAAGATAGTTGAACAAGTTATCTATATCAACAAAGACGATGTACCGCAATATAAAAAAGGTGGTTCGGTCGTGCGGAATAGTTATTTCTGGGCTTTACGTTCTATTGCATGTCAAGCTCGGCGCGATCGCGATTGGGAATACGAATCTGAGGTTTGGTTCGCGCTAGAGAGAATGCTGATCTCCTTCGCTGAATCTGGCTATCTATCCACCAGCGAAACGATTCTAGAATTTCCCACTGATGCGGAAATCCCCCCTGTTTTGCGCAACATCTCAACTTGGCAAGAAATTTGATCGGTACGGGTTTCCAATTTCGGCAGGCAAGATGCCTGCGCTACCCCATCATTTTATTACAGCATTATGAAGAAATATAAAGTTGGGATTCCCGATCGCATGGAGGCTTGTTGTGTTTCGCACCGTCCATCCTATGATTTTTAGCAAGATTGTATTTTGTGACTAATCATGAGGAAACTGCGATCGCTTTTGGCTTTGTTTCTAGTAGGCTTACTGACCTCCCTCTTATGGGGAAATTCAGCTTTAGCACTTAACTCGACGAATTTGCGTTCGGCGATCGCACCTAACAGCCTCGATATCGACCGTAAAATTATTGCCTTTCAACCATCTAGTTCTCGGCAAAAATATCTGCAACAATTAGAAGAAAGCGATCGCTACTATCAACAAGGTGCGATCGCCAATGCGCAAAAAATCCAAAAGGAAGTTAAAGAGCCTTTTGCGAATACTGGTAGTGGAAGACGTACCCCCATTGATAATCCAGACCAACTGACAGGAGGCGCGAAAGTCTACTATCGCGAAGGCAAGGCTGGCTTAGAGCAGGGGCTATCTATCAAAGCCTTGGTTCCTCTGCAACGACTTTCCGTAGACTATCCTGAGTTCGTGCTTGGGCACTTGATGTTAGCGCAGGCAGCGCGAAAATTTAGCGATGACGATGCAAAAGCTGCGCTCAAAAAATCAAAGATAGAAGTTGAGCTAGAAGCCTTAGAACGAGGCTCATCACTTTTTCCCGATCGCAAAGATCTCTTAGATGCTCGTATCAAAGCTTTGGTCAGCTATGAAAAGTTTATCGAAGCATCCGTTACGGCTCGTCAGTTCGCGGTTCTTTTCCCTGACGACCCAGATCGTGGGAGATATCTAAAACTTGCGGATGAATATCTAGACAAACATCGTCAGGGCATCAAAGACAGAATCGTGGGGGCAGCAGCACTCAGTGCTTTATCGGGCAATCTCCAAGCGATCGTTCAAGTGATTGCGATATTGTCTCGCAGTGAGTCTGATTTTGGCGCTCAAGCTGTCGAAGAGTTTCAACAAGTAAATCAGTTGGTTACCGATCCTGAGGTTCTATCTTATGTCAATCGCATCGGACAAAAGATAGCAAAAACCATGGGTAGAAATGAATTTCAGTATGAATTTTATGTCTATAAAGACGATCGCGACATCAATAGAGTTGTTGGGAAATAAAAACAAGTTGTGGACAGGGTTTTCCTCTTC
>NZ_JAZBJZ010000222.1:0-2702 GCF_036349135.1 Tumidithrix elongata BACA0141 | reverse complement strand
TAAAAGAGGGTGTCCGTTTTCATGAGGGCTAAGCATAGCATGATGCTTGAGCTACGCAAAGGTGTGATGCCTACAATACAAACCAAGGATTAGTTTGCTTCGTGAAAGGGATTGACATACCAGTTTTGAATCTTATTGAACCATTCTTGGTATTCAGAAGGCATAGGGTTTCCTAAATACTCGTTTGTTTCTCTAGTCTGACAGGTAACTTGCCAGCCACTAGGTAATGTTTTCCAGTAAGTTGCCTGCCAAGGAACAAGGTGTTCCCATATTTCAGAGCCAGAAACTATTTCCTGTTGTGAAGAATAACGTAATGAAGGAAGATATTGTTCAACTATTTGACGATCACTCCCACTAAACGAGACTTCTTCTCGTTCAAGCCGACCAGAGATATACAGATTCCAATTAGGTTTAGAAAGCTTTTCCCATTGTTCTCCGCCTAAAGATGTTAAGCCATAGTGAAGGTCTAGCTTGCCAGCTAAGGCATTCTCTATATCTTGTTGTGTTGGAGTTATTCTCATAGGAAAATCGTCTGGATTTTTATAAAGTTGAGCTATTAGCATTTCCTCTTCAAAAAGCATAAGTAAGGCATCAACAAGTTCCGTACGATCAAGTCCATGTCCAGTTGATTTGTTCACAACGAGTTCGAGCTGATCATCTACAAGAATATGAATAGGGAAAATTCCCTTATAAACCAAATCTAAAAGCCAGAACTTTGCACTATCTACTCTATCTAAGAATTCCATTTGTATTACCTCTTTGCTTGTGAACGAAGAATAGCTCCTCTTTTACTGGGTTTTGGATCTCCTCCATTTTCTTCGCAACATTCGCATTGTCCTACGGAACCCGCTTGGTTACCATTTCTTTTTTTGACATTGTAATGGTATCCTAATGTGTACCGTTTGGGGTTTTCTGCAGGACTTTGACCGCAAGGTCCCTTATCAGCAATGACTGCATTCTCACGATATCCATTCGGAGCAAGAACATTTGCAGCAAAATTTGCGTCAGGCCAAGAGTATTGACCGGGTAGGTCAGTACAGGGTATAAGATTTGGGTACGCATCTTTACAAGTCATCTTCTCTTTACCTTGATCTTGACATTCAATATATTTCTTTGCACCACCACTAAGTGCATCGCCAAGTGAATTGAGTCCTCCAGTAACAGGATCGGGGAGAGGAATTTTTGTAGGCAAAGGTCTTGGAGTAAAACTAGGAGTTGGAGATGCTGATGGAATTGGGCTTGGCGATGTTGTCGATGTAGTCGTTGGAGCAGGCGCGGGCGCAGGTGGATTTCCTTGAAACAAGCCCCCCAAACCAGATGCCGCAGCACCAACTAACCCAACGATTGCCGCCCAGATTAAATCACCAATATTTGGATCGTTTTTACTTCCCGCAGTAAAGCCCCACGGATCAGTTCCATTCGTCGCACTATTCCCAACATATCTGTAAAGATTCGTATCGCCACCCGCAAAACTAATTCTATCCTCGCAAATAAACCTACCAACCACAGGATCGTAATAACGAGAGCGATAGTAATAAAGCCCAGTCTCAGAGTCAAACTCCCGACCTGTAAAGCCAAACCTAGACTTCATCGTAGGCGCACTCTGACCCGTAATATTCCCAAAACTATCGTACTTGATATGATTTTGCACCACACCCGCACTACTCACCAGATCCCTCACCGTACCCAAATAATCAGAAAGCGTCCAAGAAACTTGAGTAGTTTCAACCGCCAGCACCTGATCCAGATTCGCACCATAGAGATATCTCTCTTTTAGCGTAGAACCCACAAACACCAGCATAATATGGTCGCGGTCATAAACATACCTCTCAGTCACCGCAGCCCCAGCACCCGCACCATCAAGATCCACTGTTTTAGCAATCCTTCGGTCAAAAATATCGTACTTGTAGCTTACAGAACGGATTAGAATTCCCGAATTGTTTTTCGTATCCACACCAGTCAAGCGATTCCTGTAATCCCACGTATAACTCGTTACCTCACCTGTCGAGATTCTCGTCCTTTGAGTGCGATTTCCCTCATCATCATAGAGATAGGTAAACGTTCCATCCGATTGCAAACGATTATTCGCCGTCGTCACATAACCCGTGCGATTTCCCAACGCATCATAGCTAAACACCTCAGATGTTTGGTAACTATGGGTCGCAGCCGTAAGCTGACTCGTGGCATCATAGCCATACCCACTACTCCCATCCACCGTCATCAACTGCGTCACCCTTGCCGCCGCATCATAGGTCAGCCCATTACTATTAATCGTCGTCGCATTCCGCACATGCGTCAGAGCCGTTAACTTACTCGCCAGATCGAATGTCAGATTGCTATTCACCACAGGCACAGACTGATCCGTGCTGGCAAACCTGTTGATTCCCGACATTTGTAAACCGAAAACTTAGTGAGTTTTAAGCCAAGCATTTAAGTCAGCGATCGTTTCAAGGTCAAAAATTGCTTCTGCAAGATTTTCTAGCTGCACCGCAGATAACTTAGAAATCCGATTTTTTAGTCTGGGGCTGATTTGACCAAATTTGCGGGTCAGTTGGCGCAGCAACATTGCAGCTTGTCTCTGCAAACCTTCTTGCTTACCTTCTTCAAAAGCTTCTTGGTAAACGCGAGTTTTCTTTAAATCAGTCTGTGTAAACATTTTCTCAATCTCCTGACGACCTAACTTGGGAAATTTATATACCAGT
>NZ_JAZBJZ010000221.1:0-2896 GCF_036349135.1 Tumidithrix elongata BACA0141 | reverse complement strand
GGAAAGGCTCTGGCAGTTTAACGGTAGACATTTTTACGCCGTAGTCTACTAGAGAGTTTTTAGACTGGCTTCCCCCTGTAGCATTCGGCTTCTACTTGTTGGTAAATTGGCAAAATTTTCCCAGCTTCTATAAAAATACCCAACGCGTTTTTGTCTATGGAATACTCGTCATGGGAATCTACGGTGTCTACCAATATTTAACAAGTCCTGGATGGGATGTACTTTGGATGGTAAATACAGGGCAGGGAGATTATAAGGAAGGAGGAGGGTTTCGCTTGTTTAGCACAATGCAGTCTATCGAACCTTTTTCGGCTTTTATGGCAGCGGGGCTAATGATCTTATTTACCGACTCTGGATTTTTGAGATTTCCCGCAGCAGCGGTTGGCTACTTAGCTTTTTTACTCAGTTTGGTAAGATCGGCTTGGCTTGGCTGGCTAGGAGGCTTACTCATTTTGATCGGTTCTTTAAAAGCAAAGTACCAAATGCGCTTATTTGTCATCATTTTAGCGATGGCAATTTTAGTTATTCCCGTAGTTGCCTCTGGTCCATTTTCCGAGAAAATTGGTGCTCGTCTTCAAACACTATCAAACGTCAAAGAAGATGACAGCTTTAGTGCAAGACAAGAAAATTTAAATGCCACCTTTGAAAGAAATCTTTTTAATGTTTTAGGCAGTGGAATTGGTTTAGGTAACTCTGATAACGCAATTTTAAGCATGCTTTATAGCTTAGGTTGGATTGGGGTTATTGGTTATGCAGGTGGATTAGTCGTACTGATCATGCAATTGTTCCAACATCCAGAGGGTGGCTCTAATCTTTTTTTGGGTACTGCTCGTGCTGTTATCGCGACCTGTTTAATCCGACTTCCTGCCAATGGCACAGCGATTACTGGCGTGGGGGGCGTAATACTCTGGGGCTTTTTGGGTTTGACAATTGCCTCTCAACGCTACTATCAAGATCGATTAGTTAGAAATTCAATAGATGATACAGTGGATATCTAATAGCCTAAGGGATGCAGAAAAAAGCGCAATTAATCACTTGAGAAAGTATAGTCGTATAATTTCTATTTTTTCTTTTGAATTCCATTCGCATATTATTAAGATAACGCACATAAAAAGTATAGGAACCCAAATGATACATGAGAGATTCTTTCTTTTGCATAGATATCGTAGGGACAATTCGTGAATTGCCCTTGTATCTTAAAAGAATACAAAAGCTACAAAACCTAATAGGCAAAAGAGGAGGTTAAGAATGAGGATTGCATGGATTGGAAGTGGTACATCAGGGCTAGGAGTTTTTCTTTTGGAAGGACTTCTCAAACAAGGACTCAAAGTTGATTACTACTGCTCTTTTGAAGATATACCCGAACGACTCCAAAACACTGACAATCTCACGTTTGTGACAACACCACGTCAGTGGGAGTGGGGTAAGTGGTATAGCCGCAACTCTTTTCTTGCCTTTTTATCTGGAACTGTCGCTCGTACCAAAGCTTACAATCGTTTGTGTGACAAGCTAATCGAAAATCATGCCCAGCAACCCTATGATTGTGTTTTTCAATTTTCCCAGACCGAGCTTTTCAAGCTAGCTCAAAACCTCGACAAACTGCCACCAGTAGTGATATATCCCTGTTCTCATGCTGCGGGGGAGCTATATTGGCATCGTCGCGAAAGTGCTTATGCCCTTGAGTCAGAAAATTTCTTAGTTCACTACATTACGCGAGCATATTATACCTATCGGGTTTGGGTACAAAAACGTCAAGCTGATAAACCTGCCTTGATCATTGGGCCTAGCTGGAGATTTAATCAGCTAATGGCAGCAGATTACAATATTTCTCCAGAACGCCAAGCCGTAATCTATCACCCCACAAAAATGCAAGATCGAGCAGCAGCTCTTGCTGTGGATGAGGCTAGCGCACATAGAACCATAACTAATCTATTATTTATATCGCGCATCAGTTTTCGGAAAGGATTAGAGTATATTGTTGAACTCAGTCATCGACTCGACGATCTTGCCGGGCAGATTCAAATTGATGTAATTGGGGGATACACGCAGTGGTCTGATTATCGCGGACATCTTAAAGAGTTGAATCCAAAAACTGCCCGTTATCGAGGTGAGTTACCTCACCCTGAGATGATGGCAACCTATGGTTCTGCCGATATTCTATTAGTCCCTAGTTTGTACGAACCTGGACCCATCGTCGTCAGCGAGGCATTAAGCCGAGGTCTTTGTGTGGTGGGAAGCGATGCAGTTGGTTCTGGGGAAATTGTTGAAGGGGATTGCTTCCGTTCTTTCCCATCCGGAGATATGGATGCATTTGAGAGACAGGTTCGACAACTCATCGCAGATCTAAAAACAAACCGCCGACAAGAACTTCGTCAAAGTGCCCGCGAACAGGCGCAAAAGCATTTTGCGCCTGACAAGATCGCAAGAGATATGATTCATTTATTTAAAAAAGTGACTTTAGGAAAGAAATAGCAACAATTTAAATATGAAGTATAACGCTAGAAGTAGGTTCTTATCTATTTTCACTTCCTCTAATATTCTATTCTCCATTATCAGTATCTATTATGGTTTCAATCCTATTTGAGAAGTCGGATTTTCACGATCCCCTTATCTCAAGTGATAACGATTGTCTAAGAGCCTGTTTGAGAATTCAAGAAGAACCACTTTTAGCCAGATTTAGTCACGGAATAATGAGGGTTTCCAGCTTCATACTTTGCCTATAACAGCAAAAAATATGAGTATTTATACTTTCTCAAACAGTCTCTAATACAAATTTGATTACAGCATCTAATCATATCAACATAACCGATATAAAATTATTGAATAAGATTTTTATGACTACTAAGTAGGTAGGCAAGGAAATACCAATATATGTAAATATAGGTTAAGCAATTAG
>NZ_JAZBJZ010000220.1:0-2907 GCF_036349135.1 Tumidithrix elongata BACA0141 | reverse complement strand
TTTCCTATGAAACCCCTCTTCTGTCTTTATTGCAAGGTTTTGTCCTGTACTAAGACATTTAACACAATTGGCTTAGAAATATAATCATCCATGCCAGCTAAGAGGCACTTTTCGCGATCGCCCTGCATGGCATTTGCCGTCATCGCAATCATACGCGGCCGAGGATAACCCAGATTGAATGTTTGCCAGTTGGTGACAAGATAATTTGCGACTTCCAAGCCATCCATTTCTGGCATTTGGACATCTAATAGCATGAGGTCGTAGGGTTGAGTTTTAACCGCCGCGATCGCCGCCACCCCATTGTCAACCACATCAGCTTGATATCCTAGCTTTTTGAGCATTGCAACCGCCAACGTTTGATTGATCGAGTTGTCCTCTGCCAGCAAGATTTTGAGTGGTAAGCGATCGCTGAGTTTGCCCTGGGACTTGAGTGGCATTTTAGAGATTTGGCTTAAAGTCTCAGCTAAGTGAACAGGTGCGATCTTTGTGGCGATGCTAAAGGAAAATCTAGAGCCTTTTCCCACAGAGCTTTCTACAGAGATCTCGCCACCCATCAAGCTCACCAAGCGCTGACAGATCGCCAGACCTAGACCTGTACCTCCATACTTGCGAGTTGTCGATAGATCTGCCTGCGTAAAGGGTTGAAATAATTTCTGTAACTGCTCGTCAGACATACCGATCCCTGTATCGCGCACCGCAAAAAGCAAGTAAAAGGAATCCTTAAGGATTGGCAACGGATTCTCTTTTAAGCTTACAAATACTTCAACTTCTCCCGTTTCTGTGAATTTGAGCGCATTACTGATGAGATTGAGCAAAATCTGCCGCAATCTTGTTACATCTCCCATGATGTAGGGCGGAACCTGCGGATGCACTGAGTAATTAAAGCTGAGTCCTTTTTCTTGAGCCTTTGACGATAGTAGATTGTATATATCCTCAATCACGGCTTTGAGATCGATCGCAGCATTTTCTAATTCCAGTTTTCCCGATTCAATTTTCGAGAAGTCTAGAATGTCATTAATTACAGTTAAAAGAACTTCTCCACTTACTTGGGTCGTTCTCACAAATTCAGATTGTTCGGGTGTTAACTCTGTCTCTGCGAGCAGTTGGGTCATGCCCAAGACTCCATTCATCGGCGTCCGAATCTCATGGCTCATCATTGCTAAAAAATCTGCCTTTGCGCGCGCCGCTGACTCTGCCTCATCTTTGGCTTGCTTGAGTTGTTCGACCAATTGCAACTGCCGCACTTCTGCTCGCTTGCGCTCTGTGATATCGTTCTGAATCCCGACGTAATGGGTAAGATAGCCGCGATCGTCGTAAATGGGAGAAATACTTAACTCATTCCAAAACAAGGTGCCATCTTTACGATAATTGCGCAGATTTACCGTACAGCCCTGTTGTTCTTTTAGAGCCTTGCGCAGTTCGTTCAGTCCCGACTGATTTCTATCTGAACCTTGGAGAAAACGACAGTTCCTTCCCAAGATCTCTGCCGAGGAGTAGCCCGTGATGCGTTCGAATGCAGGATTGACATAAATTGTCGGTAGGTCGGGTAGACGCGTATCGATAATCACCACACCGTTATGACTCGCCGCGATCGCGCGTTTTTGTAACCTCAGGGTTTCCTCTATTTGTTTGCGCTCTGTAACATCTTCCACTTCGATTACTAGGCATAGGGGTTGGCGATCGCTATTGCAAACCAATGCCGATCTGACGATCGCATCGATTGTTTTGCCATCTTTACGCAGATATCGCTTTTCTACTTGAAGCTTTGATACTTCACGGTGGCGCAGTCTCTCCAATTCTGCAAGGCTTTCACGGCGCTCTGACGGTGGCGCAATGTCAAACAGATTTTTTTGTAATAGCTCATCTACGCCATATCCCAACATTTGGCAAAAAGCTTGATTTACACTTAAGAAACGTCCGTCAAATCCCAAAGTGAGAATACCGATGGGTGCATTCTCAATCGTGAGACGTAACATTTCCTCTTTTTGGGCTAACGTCCTTGCATATTCCTTGAGTTGGCTATTGGCGTCTTCTAGCAGGGGCTGCATCACCTGCAACTTATGGAGGGATTGCGAAAGTTCCCCCGTGCGTTCTACAACCCTTTTTTCTAATTCTGCAGTTAGCGATCGCAATTCTAGGTTTTGCGTCTCTAGGGTTTTGCTCAAATGGTACAACTGCATATGCAGTTGCACGCGGGCAAGTAGTTCCTCTTGTTGAAACGGCTTAGTAATGTAATCTACAGCACCCAAACCCAGACCAGTTACCTTATCTTTTAAATCACCTAAAGCCGTCATAAAAATGACTGGAATTGTTTGGGTAGAAGGGCTAGTCTTGAGTTGACGACAGACCTCAAACCCATCGATTTCAGGCATCATCACATCCAGCAAAATCAAATCGGGGGGGTTTTGCTGTGTTTGCTGAATCGCATTTTGCCCATCGATCTCAATCCGTACTTCATACCCAGCATCGGTTAAAGCATCATACAAAATCCCAAGATTCGTTGGGTTATCATCTACGACTAGGATGGTGGCGCGATCGAGTGATGTGACGCTCATAAACTATCCCCTTTGCCTAAACCAGTTGGTGATTCTTGTGATTGTCGGACAAGATCTTGCAGAAATTGTCTGATTTGTAAAATTTTAAACCCTTGCACGAGCGGTTGCAGTTGCCCGATAAAAACTTGATATCGTTGATTGTGTTGTGAGAGGTGATCTAATTCCTGTTGGAGTGCTTTAACTTGCCCCTCCATTGCGTGTTTTAGTAGTACTTGCAATTGCTCCATGGGGGGAAGCACCAACGTAGGCAGATCGTGGGAATCTGAGGTAGCGGCCAAGTTTGGATTTGGTTCGGCATATAGGGCACCTCTAAAAATCAGTCAGAGACGAAAAACGAAAATAAAAAGAGAGA
>NZ_JAZBJZ010000219.1:0-2953 GCF_036349135.1 Tumidithrix elongata BACA0141 | reverse complement strand
GATGATTCAAATCCTCCTAAAACGTCTTGCTTAACTTCTCAAACACTCTCTAAGCGATCGTCGAGAGGCAGCACCTGATGCTTCTTCGCTTCCTTTTGAAATAGATTTTGCAGTTCCGCTAGCTTTTTAGGGTTCTCTTGCGCTAAATCCGTAGATTCGCTGAAGTCGCTGGCAACGTTGTATAGCTCCCATTTGTCTTCATCGAAGGTGGTCTTAGAAACCCACTCCCAAGGTAAGCGTCCGTGACGCGCCGCCGCGACCCAACCGTTGTCATAAATGGCACGATTGCCCAGCATCTCAAAATATTGGGTTTTGTGTTGAGAAGGCGCAGCCGAATCGTCAAAGGAGTAAACAAGGCTGGTTCCTTCGATCGGTTGCTGCTTTGCGCCATTGACCACTTCAGGGGTTTCAATCCCTGCTGCTTCGATAATGGTGGGTGCGATATCGATGACGTGATGAAACTGACTGCGGATACCACCTTTATCCTTAATGCGATCGCCCCAAGCTAAAACTAGACCATTGCGCGTACCGCCAAAGTGAGAGGCAATCTGCTTTGTCCATTGGAAGGGACTATCCCCAGCCCAAGCCCAAGCGGCATGGTAGTGATTGAAGGTCTTTGGGCTGCCCAAATCGTCGAGCGCGGCTAGAAAGTCCTCCGTGGTTTCCTTGACACCATTAAAGGTTTTGATTTGATTCAGTTCGCCTGTTAGACCACCTTCGGCACTAGCACCGTTATCGCCAGCAATGAAAAAGACCAAGGTATTGTCCAGTTCGCCCAACCGATCGATCGCATCAATCACGCGACCAACTCGATCGTCGGTATGGCTGAGAAAACCAGCGAATACTTCAAATTGTCGGGCATAGACTTTTTTCTCTGAGGGCGAGAGGGAATCCCATGCGGGGATTTCGGCAGGACGGGGTGTGAGTTTCGTATCCGCAGGAATGATGCCGAGCTTCAGTTGACGCTCAAACGTATCGGCGCGTAACTGATCCCAGCCGCGATCGAATTTACCTTTGTATTTCTCAATCCATTCCTTCGGCGCATGGTGGGGAGCATGGGCTGCACCCGTGGCAAAGTAGGTAAAGAAGGGCTTGTCGGGAGCGATCGACTGTTGCGTGCGAATCCATTGAATCGCATGGTCGGCAAGATCGTTGGTAATGTGATAATCGACGCGATCGCTAGATTTTTCCACATATTTGGTATTCTCCACCACCGAGGTATTCCATTGATCGGCTTCACCACCTAAAAATCCATAGAAGTAATCGAAGCCTAAATGGGTCGGCCAGCGATCGAAGGGGCCCACTGCGCTGGTCTCATTGGCGGGCGTATTATGCCATTTGCCGAAAGCTGCGGTGTTATAGCCATTGCTGCGTAATACTTCGGCGATCGTAGCAGCACTGCGAGGCAGAATCGCGGTATAACCGGGGTAGCCCGTCGCTAATTCTGTAATTACTCCTGTATTCACAGAATGGTGATTGCGTCCCGTGAGCAGTGCCGCTCTCGTGGGAGAACAGAGTGCCGTGGTATGGAATTGGTTGTATCGCAGACCTCTAGCGGCTAAACGGTCTAAGTTAGGAGTTTCGATCAGTCCGCCAAAGGTGCTTGTCTGTCCAAAACCAACATCATCAAGGAGTACGACCAGCACATTCGGTGCTTTGGCAGGAGCTTTAATGGGTCGAGGGAAGTCGGGCTGTGATTCTTTATAGGTCTTGCCAATTTTGCCCTTAAAGGGAGTTTGCGGTAATGGCAAAGTGTCGCCATAATCAGCATAAACAGGTAAGGGGAAGAGGCTAGAAAACGTCAATGCGATCGCAGTTAAAAAAGCGATTGCCTTAACGGGGTTCCATTTAGAAATAAACTTGAGAGCAGTCTTCAAAAGTTCTCTCTTTATAGAATCAGTAATTTTTGTCATTGTTTTTCTAGATATTTAACTAATCGAAATCCGATATGTGTAGTTCCCGTATCGGGGGATTCTGACTCCCGCGCCGCAGGACGATAGCGGCTACAGTAATTGGGAGCGCAGAGATACGATCCACCCTTGATCGTATGTAGTACCGACTCATCGGGCTTCTTGGGATCGAAGCTCTTGGTGCGATCGAATGTAACGGGATCGTGCTGGTGAGCCTTGCGATCGTGTCCGAATTCAAAGAAATCAGAAGTCCATTCCCAAACATTGCCCGTGATGTCATAGAGTCCATAACCATTGGGTGGAAACGAACCCACAGGCGCTAAACCTGTATAGCCATCTGCCTTTGTATTGAAAAATGGGAAAATTCCCTGCCAAGTATTCGCTTTCTTCTCTGAATACTGCTCGCCCCAAGTATAGGTCGCGCCATCTAAACCACCTCGCGCCGCATATTCCCACTGCGCTTCTGTGGGGATCGATTTGCCAATCCATCGGGCATAGGCTTCTGCATCTTTATAGGAAATATGCACGACAGGATAGTTGTCTTTCCCAGCGATCGCACTGTCTTTGCCAAAGGGATGTTGCCAGTTTGCACCCACTGTCCAAGTCCACCAACTCAAGAATGGCACTTGCTTCTCACCTTCCTTGGGCGGTTGAAACACCAAAGAACCCGGTAAGCGTTGCTCGTCGGGTAAATCAGGAAATTGTGCTTTCGATAAAGGCAATTCAGCAACGGTTTTATAACCCGTCGCTTTCACAAACTTGGCAAATTCTGCATTCGTGACTTCGTGCGTATCCATGCAAAAACTACTAACGCTTACATCTGAAGCCGATCGCTCTTCAGGGAAGCGATCGCTATCGGAACCTATGCGAAAAGTGCCCTCATGAATCAACACCATTCCCTCTGGGCAAGAATTAGCCGCGAATACGGGATGAGCAAATAATATTAGGGCAAGGAAGAGGCAGACAGGAAAAAGGAAAAAATACTTTCTGGGCACCTCTAAAAATCAGTCAGAGACGAAAAACGAAAATAAAAAGAGAGAAGA
>NZ_JAZBJZ010000218.1:0-3070 GCF_036349135.1 Tumidithrix elongata BACA0141 | reverse complement strand
TCTCTCTTTTTATTTTCGTTTTTCGTCTCTGACTGATTTTTAGAGGTGCCCATAACGTTATCCAAAATAAGACAATCTAAAACGCTATGTATCCCAAAGCTCCCCTTTTTAATAGGGAGAATTCATTTGTCCGCTACCTCCATTTGTAAGGGGGATCGAACCTTTCGGTCTAAACAAGTTGACTGGCACAATTTCGGAAACTTTCACCCGAACTATTGAGCGCGATCGCTTCTAACGAATAATCAACATAAAAAGAGTTAAAACTTACATTGCAAGATCTAGATAACATCGCAAATTGCGGTAGAACTGTAATATAAGTAGGGCAACAAAGTGAAATATATGTTAGTTGTTTCAGCCCACGTCCTAGTCGTGTTGAGTTCGGAGTGAAACGAAATGGATATATTTTGGTCTGATCCCGTAATTACGAAGTTACCTGAGTTCCCGATGAGCCCACTGGGGCAGCTTCCTTCAAGCGTTGATTTTAATCCTGAAAGTCCTTTAGTCAAGCTAATTTTAGCGATCGCAATTTTAGTCGTTGGCTTTTTAGTCGCTATTGTTGCTTCGGCGATCGCTGAAGGATTTTTCAAGCGCACCAGTATTGATAATAAAATCGCTCAGTGGCTTACTGGAAGCGATAGTACAAGTTCTCCTCCCGTCGAGAAATGGATTGCGACAGCGATATTTTGGCTGATCGCAATTTTTACTCTGGTTGGGTTTTTCCAGTTCCTGAAACTTGATGCTGTCGCGGCTCCACTGAATAATTTTCTGGGGCAAATTACGACCTTTATTCCTAAGTTAGCGGGGGCTGCACTACTCTCAGCGATCGCTTGGGGATTGGCAACGGTTAGCAAAATTTTGATATCGCGCTACATGCGCTCAGCCCGTTTGGACGATCGCCTCGGACAGCAGGTAAACAACTCGCCAGAAGGCAGTAATACGTTACCTCTCAGCGAAGCCCTAGCCAATGCTCTGTATTGGTTTATTCTGTTGCTATTTTTGCCGCTAGTTTTAGATGCACTCGGTCTACAGCAAGCACTACAACCTTTACAAAATCTCGTTAATCAGTTACTCAGCGCATTGCCCAAGATTGTCAAGGCGGGTGCGATCGGCGCAGTCGGTTGGTTAATTGCTCAGACTGTACGACGAATTTTAACCAATCTATTGGCTACCGCAGGCGCAGATCGACTGCTACCACAGTTCCGTTCGTCACAGGCGAATGGTGGTCAAGCGCTCTCTCAAGTGCTAGGCACGGTTGCTTATGTCCTTATTCTGATCCCCACGGCGATCGCATCCCTTGAAGCGTTAGAAATTGAAGCGGTTTCTCGTCCTGCAACAGCAATGCTCGATCAATCGCTCAAATATCTACCTCAGATTTTTGTGGCTGGTTTGATTTTGGCTGTCGCTTACTTCTTCGGACAATTCGCAAGAGATATTGTCACGAATATTTTGACCAGTTTGGGCTTCAACAATATTTTGAGCTGGTTAGGTTTACCGTCTCTGACTGGAACTCCAGAAGCTAATACAACAAGCGAATCGAGCGATCTAGAGCGAACAGTTACCTTGCCGAAGCTAACTCCTTCTCAATTGGTGGGAATTGTGGTGTTGGTGGGAATCATGTTGGTTGCCGTCGGAACTGCTACCGATGTATTGAAAATCGATGCCCTTACCAAAATCGTGTTCGGAGTGCTTGAGGTTGCTGGCAGGGTATTGAGCGGTGTGATTGTGTTTGCGATCGGTTTGTATCTAGCCAATCTTGCCTATGGACTGATTGCCAGTTCGGGCAGTCGTCAAGCTAAAATTCTCGGACATACGGCTCGCATTTCGATCGTTGCCCTGATTTCTGCCATGGCGCTAAAACAGATCGGTATTGCTAGCAACATTGTCGATCTGGCATTTGGGCTAATTACGGGTGCGATCGCTGTAGCGATCGCATTGGCATTTGGTCTAGGTGGTAGAGATATTGCTGCAGAGCAAATTCGCGCATGGCTTGACTCCTTTAAACGCAATTAGTATAGCGAATAGAATAAAATTGAACCTGAAAGAAGCACGCTGGAAAAGTGTGCTTCTTTCAACATATTTGGGGTTTGCTAAAAAAGTCAAACGGACGATAGAAGACTCTTTTTAAGCAGCTTGCAGATGAGAATTACTTGTCTTTGGGAAGAACAGCCGCAGTTTGTCCAAACAGAATTTTTTTGCTTTCTTCGGTCATGGTTGGTTGATTAGCAAAAGGCTTCGCCTTTTCATAGGCACTAACTACAGCAGGGCGATCGCGCATAGTTTCAAACCAGCGTTTGAGATGGGGAAAGTCGGCAAGATTCTGTTGCTGCCTTTCGTAAGGAACGATCCAAGGATAGCAAGCCATATCTGCAATGGAATAATCTCCAGCAATATAGTCTTTTCCGTTTAACTGACGATCCAGTACCCCATAGAGACGATTCGTTTCCTTGACATAGCGTTCGATCGCATAGGGGATTTTTTCAGGGGCATATTGGGCAAAATGATGGTTCTGTCCTGCCATGGGACCTAACCCACCCATTTGCCAAAATAGCCATTCCATCACTGTTTTGCGATCGCGAAGATTGGCAGGTAAAAACTTTCCTGTTTTCTCAGCTAAATATTGCAAAATCGCACCAGATTCAAATACGGAGATAGGTTCGCCACCATCTAGCGGACTGCGATCGATTATGGCAGGCATCCGATTATTGGGAGCAATCTTAAGAAAATCGGGCTTAAACTGATCTCCTACACGAATGTCTATGGGTTGAATCTCATAGGCTAGATCTGCCTCCTCCAAAAAAATGGTGATTTTATGACCATTCGGTGTGGGCCAATAATACAGTTCGATCATTTTTATAGCTCCCTAAAGGAATGAGCAATGAAGTCTAGATACTATTTTAAGAAAAGCGCAGTTAAAATGGTTGCATCGGATGAGATCCAAAACGCTAGTTCCTGCTAGCAATCGTTTTCTTTTCCCAGTCTTTATCTCTTCCAAACTATTGATGGGAACTAGCTTGTATTCTATAGAACCCATTTGAGATCTTAAGAAGTGGCTGCAAGTCTCTTCAGCATT
>NZ_JAZBJZ010000217.1:0-3266 GCF_036349135.1 Tumidithrix elongata BACA0141 | reverse complement strand
AGTTTTAGGCTCTTTTTTTCTCCACTTTCTCTCCCTGATGAATTATTCAGGTTAGTATTAAGTATCGAAGCGCATGCGCTCGATATCCCTCCCATAGGGCAACTTCTTCCATCAATTATCATCGATCCAGTCACTTAGGATTGTCTGCAAAACTATCTCATGCTAAAGCCTGCTGTATTTCTCGATCGCGATGGCGTCCTCAACCAAGAGCTAGGCTATATTCGCCATGTCGAAGATTTGGTACTGATGCCCAATGTCGCCAAGGCAGTGCGATCGCTCAACGATCGCCAGATTTTTTGCTGTCTTGCCTCCAATCAAGCGGGAGCTGCCAGAGGCTATTACAGCCTCGAACATATTCATGCCCTCACCGAGCGGCTCCAGTATCTTTTGGATACAGAGGCTGGGGCACATCTAGATGCCGTATTTTGCTGCAATACCCTGAGTCCCCCCGAAGGTGGGGTGGACCCCGAACTTAGCTATTGGTCAACATGGCGTAAACCCAATACAGGCATGTTGGTGGCAGCGGCATGGAAGCACGATCTCGATCTATCCCGTAGCTATATGGTGGGGGACAAAGCTACAGATGTAGACCTAGCCCATAATGCAGGTTGCAAGGGGGTTTTGGTTACTAGTGGTTATGGGGAAAAAGTCCTGTCAGGAGATTATCAGCATGCCACCAAGCCCGATCGCGTGGCAAAAGACTTGGCAGAGGCGGTTGACTGGATTTTGAGCCAAATTCCTGCTAATTTCTAAATCCAAAAATCCGCAAAATGTCCTAGACATGACGGTATGATCGACACCAGATCCCCTGCATCTTAAACCGAGCAGTCTCAAGTCAGCTAGTCAGACCCACCATGCTATCAGACAGAATTTTAGCGGCGATCGATATTGGCACAAACTCCATCCACATGGTGGTCGTGCGGGTCAAAACTCATCTGCCCAGCATGAGCATTATTGCGACCGAAAAAGCGACCGTGCGCCTTGGGGAACGTTGCGCCCAAACGGGCAAACTCCTAGATGAAGCCATGGAGCGATCGCTGGAAGCCTTGGCGCGTTGCCGAGAAATTTGCCGCACGATGGATGTGGAAGAGATCGTGATCGTTGCCACCAGTGCCACGCGAGAATCCCCGAATGGGTTGGATTTTATTCGGCGGATCGAGCAAGAGCTGGGTCTGCGGGTTGAGATTATCTCTGGACAAGAAGAGGCAAGACGCATTTATTTGGGCGTGTTGTCGGCGATGGAGTTGCAAAATCAGCCCCATGTCGTGATTGACATTGGCGGTGGCTCCACCGAGTTGATTTTGGGTGACGGGCACGATCCGCTTTATCTCAGCAGTACCAAGGTAGGGGCGGTGCGGCTGACCGATCAGTTCATCAAGACCGATCCGATTTCTACTTTGGAATTCGAGCGGTTGCAAAACTACATTCGCGGCATGTTAGAACGACCGATTGACGAACTCAAACAATTGCTCGATCGCAAACCCGTTCAAATGATTGGTACGTCGGGCACGATTGAAACCCTTGCCACACTTCATGCCAAAGAAAAACTAGGGAACGTTCCCAATCCCTTACAGGGCTACGAATTCTCTTTTGCCGATCTTGAGAGCATGGTGGCACGGTTGAGAAAGTTAAACCTCGCCGATCGCACGGACTTACTCAAGCAAAAACGCGCTGAAATCATTCTGGCGGGGGCTTTGGTGCTGCAAGAAGCGATGCGACTTTTGGGCGCGACCAAAATTGTCGTCTGTCAGCGATCGCTGCGCGAAGGCTTAATCGTGGACTGGATGATTCGTCAAGGGTTCATCGAAGATCGCCTGCGCTATCAAAGTTCTGTACGAGATCGCAGCGTGCTCAAACTCGCAGATAAGTACAGTATCAATCTCGACTATGCCAAACAGGTAGCCCGAATGTCGCTCAGCCTATTCGACCAAACCCAAGGGGTGCTGCACGAATGGGGACAGGAGGAGCGCAGTCTGCTGTGGGCAGCGGCAATGCTACACAATTCTGGACATCACATTAATAATGCGGCACACCATAAGCATTCCTATTACCTGATTCGCAATGGAGAGCTATTGGGCTATACCGAGACTGAAATTGAGGCGATCGCCAATCTCGCCCGCTATCACCGCAAAAGCGAACCCAAAAAGAAGCATGAGAATTTCCAGAAGCTCCTGAACGATCGCCTGCAATTGATGGTGCGCCAACTGAGTACTTTACTCCGTTTAGCCGTGGCTCTAGATCGACGGCAAGTTAGCGCGATCGCTTCTGTTGAAGTGCTTTTCTACCCCAAAACAAAAACCTGCCATCTCCAAATTACACCTGCCGATCCCAATGATTCCTGTGCTTTAGAGCTTTGGAGTCTGGAATATAAAAAGCAACCATTTGAAGCGCAGTTTAATTACACGCTGACTGCGTCATTAAAGAGTTAAACTTGGCAGTTTTAACCATAACTGTCAGAAGTAGTTATTCTAAAAACAGAACCATCTATGAGAGGAATTATGGAAGATCGAAATTGGGGTGACGAGGAACTATTACGAAACTTCTGGAAAGGGTGCAATCGAGCTAAAATTTAAAAGAGTCGATTCATCTACATAATGGGTAAAAAGAATCATGAAAAATCAATCAATTCGCTTCAAAAACGAATTATTGAGCATCAGCAAAAAATTGATATCGAGCTACAGAAAGACTATCCAGACTTGGGATTAATTCACCACTGGCAAAAAGAGATTCTTGCCTTTGAACTTGGTATTGAAAAAGCAAAAAAAAGACTAAGGAGATAAATATGCAGGTTACAGATTTACCGATAAATTCTCTAGTTAACTCCTTCAGACCAGTAGCGATCGCAAATCCAACGCTTAACACTCTGATTGCTGAGCTAGGGGTTGAATGTCAAAGGGCGATCGCTCTAATACATCAACTGCAATTACCAAATCTTAGCGATCACCAAAAGGTTGATATATTGGCAGAGTTAAATACTTCTATAATTCATTTGCAGTCTCATTGCGATGACGATCTACAGGATCTTATTGCGGATGAGTTAGAAAACATCACGGATTGATTCACTCCATCCCAGAAAATTAACCTGTCATGGCGAGAAACCGCGCGGTCATTGGCGGATATCTTGCCTATCCGTCTTGTCCACTGCTATATCTACTGATGGAGAGGTTTCGGAGTGAAAAGGTGATTTAAAACCAAACAAGTTTGGATTACTCATAAGGGCACCTCTAAAAATCAGTCAGAGACGAAAAACGAAAATAAAAAGAGAG
>NZ_JAZBJZ010000216.1:0-3302 GCF_036349135.1 Tumidithrix elongata BACA0141 | reverse complement strand
TTCAGATTATGGACTCTTAAAGAATCCCCGTCTCTTTAGAGCGGGGAGTGTCAAAATACGTTGACTGTTGCTGGGTATGACGTACGGGTTGAGCCTGATGGGCAAAATGTACTTCGCTCAACATTGCAAGATCCACCCGATCTGATCTTATTAGATGTAATGATGCCCGAGATTGATGGGTTTGAGATCTGCCGTCAGCTTAAGGGCAATCCATCGACACAAATGATTCCTGTCATTTTTATGACTGCCTTATCCGATTTAAAGCATAAGTTGGCTGGGCTGGATTTGGGAGCGGTAGATTACATTACCAAACCTTTTCAAGTAGAAGAATTACTGGCTCGGGTTCACCTCCATACACAGTTGTTCCGTTTGGGAAAAACTTTGGAGGCAAAAAATCAAGAACTACAGGCACTAACCGAAGGATTAGAACAACGAGTTGTAGAACGCACTACCGAACTTTTAGAAAGCCAACAACGTTACCAAGCCTTGATGGATGGTGCAAGCGATGCGATTATTTTAGCCGATCTACAGGGCAATCTCTTAGAGGCTAACCGTAAGGCAGAGGAGCTATTAGGCTATTCCAATGCAGAAATCGCCTCTATGAAATTTACCCAACTGCACCCAACAGAAGATTTGCCAAGAATTATCACTGAATTTGAGGGACTGGCAAATCAGAAGTGCTCCCAAATATTGAATATTAATTTTCTCCGCAGAGATGGTTGCCTCGTTCCCGTTGATGTTTCTGCCTCGGTGATTGAGATTCACGGCAAAAAAATTATTCAAAAGATTTGTCGCGATATTAGCGATCGCCAACAAATTGAACTAGAACGGCAACATTTGCTGCAAGAATTATCAGCCTTTAAGTTGGGTGTGGATAAATCGGCAATTGTCGCTATTACGGATGCGAAAGGTGTGATTATCTACGTCAACGATCGCTTCTGCGAGATTTCAGAATACACCCAGCAAGAACTGCTCGGGCATACCCACCGCATTGTTAATTCTGGCTTCCACCCTCCCACTTTTTTTAAAGAAATGTGGCATACCCTCTCTAAGGGCAAGACTTGGCGTGGCGAAATTTGCAATCGCACAAAGAATGGCAATTTGTATTGGGTCGATAGTACCATGACTCCTTTCTTAGATTCCCATGGACGACCCTATCAATACCTAGCGATTCGCTTTGATATTACCGCACGTAAGCGCTTTGAAGAAGAGATGAAACGACAACTCGCCGCGATTGAAGCTGCGATCGACGGTATTGGAATTGTGCAGGGAGACACCTACATCTACTTAAATCAAGCCCACATAGAACTATTTGGTTATGAACATCCTGAAGAATTAGTAGGCATATCCTGGAGGCAGTTATACGATCCCGCAGAAGTAGAAAGGTTTGAACGGGAAGCCTTTCCGATACTAGAGCGCAATCGCTCTTGGAAAGGAGAAGCGATTGCTAAACGCAAAGATGGTTCTACTTTTGCCCAAGGACTATCCTTAACCTTAACTGAAGATGGTTTGCTAATTTGCATGTGTCGCGATATTAGTATCCAAAAACAAACAGAAGCTCAACTGCAACAGCAGGCAAAGCAGAAGCAGTTACTTTTCAATATTGTTCAAGTAATTCGCCAATCCCTAAGCATCGAAACAATTCTCAAGGAAACGGTAAATGAGGTAAGGCAGGTCTTAGGCGTAGATCGCGTAGCGGTTTACCGATTTCACCCCGATTGGAGTGGTGAATTTATTGCAGAGGCTGTAGCGACTAATTGGGTAAAACTCGTAGGATCTGATATTAGCAAGGTTTGGGAAGACACCTATCTCCAAGGAACTCAAGGAGGTCAATTCCAAAATCATAAAACGCTTACGGTTGTGGATATTTATACGTCTGGTCTACAGCCCTGTTATATTGAGTTTTTGGAAAAACTTCAGGCGAGAGCCTATGCGATCGCGCCCATCTTTGTTGGTGAATCCCTCTGGGGTCTGTTCGCGATCTATAAAAATGACGAACCTCACCTATGGACAGCATGGGAAACGGAATTATTAGAACAAGTTGCCAATCAGTTAGCGATCGCAATTCAGCAATCCAATCTATTTAACCAGTTGCAACAGGAACTGAGCGAACGACAACAGACTCAGCAAGAACTGACTGAAACTAATCAACAACTCGCCCGCTCTAATCAAGAACTTGCCCACGCTACTCGGCTCAAAGACGAATTCCTCGCCAACATGAGTCACGAACTACGAACTCCCCTCAATGCAATTTTAGGCATTACTGAGGGTTTACAGGAAGAAGTCTTTGGCTTTCTCAACGAACAACAGAAAAAGCTGTTGGAAACGATCGATAGTAGCGGCAATCACTTGCTCGAACTGATCAATGACATCCTCGATCTGGCAAAAATAGAATCAGGGAAAGTGACATTGGACTGTGCGTTGACCAATATTGCGCACCTTTGTCAATCTAGTCTGGTGTTTGTCAAGCAGCAGGCAATGCAAAAGAACCAAAAACTCAATGAAAGGATTTCACCATTTCTTCCCGATCTCGTCATTGACGAACGCCGTGTTCGTCAGGTACTGATTAATCTACTGAACAATGCTGTGAAATTTACCCCAGAAGGGGGCAGCATTACCCTAGAAGTAACCTTAGAAAATGAGATGGATTCTACTGAGCGTCTGCTCCACTGGATTCGTTTTTCCGTGATCGATACGGGAATTGGAATTGCCCCCGACGATCTCAAAAAACTATTCCAGCCTTTTATTCAGGTTGATAGTGCCCTCAACCGCAAATACGAAGGTACTGGTTTAGGACTATCCCTAGTCAAAGGGATTGTAGAGTTGCATGGCGGTCGAGTTTCTGCGATCAGCGAAGTCGGTAAAGGCAGTTGCTTTACAATCGAACTTCCTTCCATTCCAAATAGAATTCTCGTTCCTCAAGATTTGTCAAGTGCCACGAACAACACTAGTTCTGCTCCCCCGACCATGGACTCCTCCCCCCTAGTTTTGATGGCAGAAGACAATGAAGCCAATATCATCACAGTTTCTACCTATTTCTTGGCAAAAGGCTATCGAATGATTCTTGCTAAGAGTGGAAAGGATGCGATCGCGCTCGTGCAATCAGAACATCCTGACTTGGTATTGATGGATATCCAAATGCCAGAAATGGATGGGCTAGCAGCAATCCAATGGATTCGCAGCAATTATTCTAAAGATTTACCCATCATTGCAGTCACTGCACTGGCGATGGTAGGCGATCGCGAGAAATGGCCAATTCAAGGATGAAATGCAACGGGGTCTGATGAAGCAAAGAATACTTC
>NZ_JAZBJZ010000215.1:0-3639 GCF_036349135.1 Tumidithrix elongata BACA0141 | reverse complement strand
AATGCTGAAGAGACTTGCAGCCACTTCTTAAGATCTCAAATGGGTTCTATAGAATCTCCTTTGATTTTTCGCCGAATTAACCACTTCTCAAGCTCGATCGCGCCAAAGACGACGGTACTCAAAGCAAAGCAGATAAACAGATCGATCGCGGATAGTGGGGTGGTTTGGAATAGGGTTTGTAAAATGGGAATATAAATTACTGACATTTGCAGCCCAAACGTTAGCAAGACGGCTCCTAGGAGTGGTTTGTTTGAGAGTAAGCCAATCCGAAATAGAGAGTCGCGATCGGAACGCATGGTTTCAGCCATGCCCATCCGCGATAGGGCGAGTGTTGTGAATACCATTGTTTGCCAACTTGCTTGCTCGGAAGACCAATAGCGATAGGCGATCGCCAGTAGAACCAATCCTAGTAGTAGACCGATCCAAATAATGCCTCGACCGACACCACGACCAAAAATACTCTCATCGGGAGGACGAGGCAGGCGGCGCATGATTTTCCGTTCCGAGGGTTCTACACTTAATGCTAAAGCCAGTAAGCCATCTGCCAAAAGATTAATCCACAAAATTTGCAGAGGGATTAGCGGTAGCGGCAGTCCAAAAAATGGAGCGAGGAGGATGACCCAGAGTTCGCCAGCATTTCCCGTTAAGGTGTACTTGATAAACTTGCGAATATTGTCATAGATCATGCGCCCTTCTCTGGTTGCGGCGACGATGGTGGCAAAATTATCGTCTAACAACACCATGTCAGCAGCTTCTTTCGCAACATCAGTACCTGTGATGCCCATGGCAATCCCAATATCCGCTTGCTTTAATGCAGGTGCATCGTTGACTCCATCCCCCGTCATTGCCACGATATGGCCGCGTTTTTGTAATGCTTGCACAATATCTAATTTATTCTGGGGCGAAACCCTTGCATAAATAGATATGTCCTCGACCTGTTCTTGCAGTGCCTGTTTAGACAGATTCGATAGTTCCTGTCCAGTAAGAATAGAATCGTTGGGAACAATGCCCAATTCCCGCGCGATCGCTTGAGCTGTGAGGGGATGATCGCCCGTAATCATCACAGGACGAATGCCTGCTTCTCGGCACATTTGCACGGCTTCTTTAGCTTCATGACGCACGGGATCGATCATGCCCACCATACCGATAAAGATCAGATTTTGTTCTAGGGTCTCTCTGCGATCGGATATGGTTTCATCTGCATCAATATTTAGCGAAGTGAAGGGGCGAAAAGCAATACCTAAGACGCGCATGCCATTCTTTGCTAATTGGTCATTCTCCTCACGAATTTTTTGCTGCCAATGTGCATCGATCGCTTCCGGCTTCCCATTCACCCAGACCTGAGTAGAAATCTCCAGCAAACTGCCAACACTTCCCTTTGTGAAGGCAATATGAGATATATCTCCGAATCTCACGCACTCAGATACAACAAGTTCTAGTGCTTTTGGCATTGGAGTTGCGATCGGCGGAAGTGTATGCACAGTTGTCATCCGCTTGCACCCTGCATCAAAAGGTTCTTCCGCCACACGGGGTAGTACCTGCTCTAACTTCTCCTTCCACAAACCTAGTCTGGCAGCGGTCATCACGAGGGCTCCTTCCGTCGGATCTCCCACGGCATGAAACTCATGGGGACGATCTGGCTCAGGTTCTAAGAGCGCATCGTTGCAGAGTACCCCGCCCGTCAAGAGCCATGCCAGCTCTGGTTGCTCTTGTAATAAGGGAGAAGGTAATAAGCGAGAAGGGTCGGTATAGGTATTTAAGGCAGCGCGATGCTCTGGGCTGGTCAAATCAACCCGATGGTCAGCCATAGCCAGAAACGTTGCAGTCATGCGATTTTCGGTCAGAGTGCCTGTCTTATCAGAACAAATGACCGTCACGGAACCTAAGGTTTCAACGGCAGGTAGTTTGCGGATTAGGGCGTGCTGTCTCAGCATTCTCTGCGCCCCTAGGGCTAGGGTAATGGTAACAACGGCTGGCAACCCTTCGGGGATGGCGGCGACAGCCAAACTTACAGCGGTGAGGAACATTAACGACAATTCTTCACCTCGCAGCAGACCTAGCCCAAAGATCGCGAACACGAGGAACATCGTGACGATCGCCATTCTGACACCGAGTTGATCCAGTCGATGCTGGAGCGGGGTTGGTTTGGGCTGTACGGTTTGAATTGCCGTAGCCACATGTCCTAGCTCTGTATCGTTGCCCGTTTCTGTGACTACTGCCAACCCTCGCCCATAGGTGATTACGGTTCCCATGTATGCCATATTGTGCCGATCCGCTAACGGTGGCTCTGTCTTGGGTAACGCACTGATTAGCGTTTGAGCATTTTTATCGGTTGGCTCTGATTCCCCCGTAAGTGAGGATTCCTGAATCTGTAGATTGGAACTTTCCAATAAACGGTAATCTGCTGAGGCTAGATTTCCAGTTTCAAGCAGAACGATGTCACCGGGTACAAGCTCGCGAGCGGAGATTTCCTGCAAGCGATCGTCTCGATGCACTTTAACCGTGGATACCGCCAGCTTTTTGAGGGCGGCGATCGCTTGACCTGCCTGATATTCTTGCCGAACTCCCAAAATGGCGTTAAAGGCAACAATGGCAAAAATCGCACCAGCATTGATATAGTCTCGCAAAGCAATTGAGATCAGAGCCGCCACGATCAGAACTACGACCATTGTTGCCGTCAGTTGCTTCCATAGGATCTGCCAGAGGTTTTCCCTTGGTTCCTCTGTTAGCTCATTGAAGCCATATTTCTTTAAACGGTCAGTAACTTCGGCTTCGCTCAAACCGCGATCGGCATTCGTATCCAATTGTTGCAATACTTCGGCTGAGTCCAGCTTATACCAAGTGCTCATACCCTTTTCCTGATTGTTAGTGCTGGAGTGATGAAAACAAGTGCCAACCTAAGCAAACAGACCTGATATAGTTTGGCGAAAAGCAATTAAAGCATGCGAAGCCTGCAGTGGCTTTAGCTCTTCTAGTAATTGGTCAGATACCGCTGAGGTAACAATGGTTTTAAGCTCAATGTTGGTGTTATAGCCAGCCATATCGCTCATGCGTCTCCCATGACTGCCCGAGCCTTGTGCTGGAATAATGGTGTAGCCAGGCGCACCCAGTTCGGTAAGCAGATGGATCAACCGCTCTTGTAATACTGTTTCACCAATAATGGTGACGAGAGTGCCTTCACTTAAAGGAGAAGAGGTCATAAAAGCTCCAAGAAAATTGTATTGAAAGGTTTAAAAGTTTCGGGAGAATTCCCTCAACCGACTCTATGGGGTCGCCGAGATCCGTTCTTCCGCTTTTTCGGGCGATCGGTGGCAGCTAGATACATAGAAGTGGCAGAGATGACTACCAGTAGGCTCGCCATCGCCACACCCGTTATAGCAATCAGTGGTGTATTTATCTGGCGAATCGCGATCGCGACCAATGCCCAAATCATGACGAGGGCGTAGGCGGTGTCGTGATGCTCGATGACGATCGGAACAGCGATCGCGGTATAGTTCCTGAGACCTTTTTTGTCGAAACATCATCAGTTTTTGCTGCTCGACCAGTAATTTTCGAGCCTGTTCGCTAGACATTCCCTGTAGTAGATGGCCAATTCAAGGATGAAATGCAACGGGGTCTGATGAAGCAAAGAATACTTCG
>NZ_JAZBJZ010000214.1:0-3660 GCF_036349135.1 Tumidithrix elongata BACA0141 | reverse complement strand
CCTATAACTTTGGGGGCTTTTTTTCTACCCTAAACTTCTCAAACACGCTCTTAGGGTTCGGTCCATTCTCAATCAAAAAGTTGACAATATTGGAACCAAGGCAGATGTGGCGCACGATCAGGTAGCAAGCCTCTGGCGAGACAAAATGATTTAAAAAGAATGCCGCTGCGCGATGCATGAATTTATAAGCGCTAAACTGAAACGGTAGTAAGCGTTTCACTGTCATGATTGTTGCGAGTAAGAAATTTGCAACCAGTTTGATCGGAATGAGCAGATAGTTGCGCGTCCAACTTTGTAAATCCTTTAGCATATAGGCTTTTGCCAAGGGGTCGAGCGGAATTGCCCGATCGAGAAAGAGAATGTCCCAAGTATTCGGGTTGAGGCGATCGTGGGGTAAGGGCGTATAGACCGTCGCTGCTAAATCCTCAGGTAAATCGTTCTGCTTGCGATCGCTAAATTCTAAATTTGGCATTTCCAACCCTCCTCACTGAATCTCTTCTAGTTGTAGCAAATACAGGCGCGCCGTGACTTTAGCTGTTTTGACAATTCGATGTGCGATCGCTTCGGTCATCCACTCCGCATGAATAATGCCATCTAGCTTATCAATGTGCGATGCATCGTTGGCGCTATGATAAGCAAGAAAAGAAACCTGCTCGTCGAGCAAATCCAAAGTTTGTTTGATTTGCTCTGCCCATTGTCCCGCAAGTTTGTTGCCCAAGCCCTCGATGATAAACATGCTGCCAATCAGATCGACAGGATTTGGCTGGGAAGCTTGGTTAAAAATAAACCCAGATAATGCTTCGCTTCCAATATTTTTCTCCGCCTCGGCAATTTCGGCTAACTCCCCACCCACAGCAACGTAATTGCGTTCCAGCATTTGATAATCGCGATGTTCGTCTTGGGCATGACCGATAAATGTCGATCGCAACCGAAAATCAATCATATTAGAAGCAGCACGGGCAATCCAACGCGCACCATCTACCACCTGAGGACGCAGATTCCGCAGCAGGGCTTTGTAATCCTCTAGGGTAAACTCCCCTCGATGCAACTTACGCACGATCGGCACAGACCGAATTTTGCGCTCAAACTCTAGCCATACCATGGCTAATTGACGAGTAAGGTAGGCAGAGGCTGACTCTTGAGGTTGGAACGTGCGATCGATAGAAGATGCGGGAATTATAGTAGGGATTGCAGTAGGGATTTCAGTAGGAATTGTAATTGACTGGCGATTTGGTTCATGCTCCACCCCAGTTCCATAGTTCTCGATCGCAGTTAACATCATGTAAGCCGTGGTAAATCTTCCACTCTCTGGAATGAAGCAAAAAATCTTTTGACCGTGCTGCAACTTGCCAGAATTGAATAGCTCTTCCAACATCAGATAAATGGCAGCACAGCCAGTATTGCCTCTGGTGTAGAGATTAGTGAACCATTTGTGTTCTGGAATCATACAGCCAGCTTTTTCCAGCAAGTCCACAATTTGTCCCCGAAAGAAATGTGACGAGTAATGGCAGAGCAACCAATCGATTTCGCTAGGCTGAACGCGCCCGAGTTCGATCAAACGCAGCCAGCCTTCTACTCCCAATTTAATTACATCATCCAATAGGCGAATATTTTGGCGAAGATTTAAGGCTCCATTCCTTGCAGCATCAACATAGGAAGGATATTGCATCCAAGTTTTTTGCTGGGATTCATCCGTAGCCCCTGCATACATACAGACAGGGTAGGCATTAGCATGGGAGATTAATTCAATCCATTCTATCTTGAGGCTAATACCCTGAGCATTTGGATGGTTTTGAACCAAACAAGCGCCTGCCCCATCTGATAACATCCAACGCAAAAATTCGGTATCAAAGGGGAGAGGTTTGCCTGCTTTGACCAGATCTTCAGCCTCAAATCTCGTGTGTTTAAATAGTCTGGATGGCATCTCTGAGGCAACTGCGATCGCTCCCCGTTTCCTCCCCAATTCCACTTGCGAAGCTGCATACTTCAGCGCTGAAATTCCCGTACAGCAAACACCTTGGGTAGAAATAGTTTCTAAGGGCGATAACTCCGGTAATTCACCATGTACCATGCTGGCAAATCCCGGTACTAATACATCTGCCCAAGTCGTTCCTGCTGCTAGCAGATCGATCGCGGATGGTTCGAGATTGACTTGCGATAGAGCATCGCGCACGGCATAGGCAGCCATTTGACTATTTAAGAAGGTACTATTTTGCTCCCGATCTAAGGCATAGTAACGTTGCTGGATACCATTACTTTTAAGAATGCGATTTTTGGCTTTAGACGGGCGATCGCCAATCTTACCCAGATAGGTTTCCATGTCATCATTACCAATGGGGTTACCGGGTAAAAACTTCCCAATACTATTAGGCATTATCCATAGAGTTATCCCAACACGAGAGGTTAGTTACACTCCGAATCTATGTCCTTTCTTTGAATGATATGTCAGCTAGTGTGCCAGTTTGGCAAATGGCACTAAGCCCGATTTAATGACTGGGTTGCCATCGAATCCGATAACGCCGTAGCAAAACTGGATTTTCTAGGGCTAAAACTAGGCTCATACGTCTGGCAAATAGGGTTTTCTCGAATCCCGAGCATTGTTGGATGCGTTCTTCCTCAGCCCGATCGCGACTGCCTCCTCGTCCAATCTCTACAATTACGCATTCATTGGCGATCGCAAATCCTGTGGGAAAGTTAAGCCGTAGATAAAGATGATCTGTCGGTGTATTGATACTGTAGCTCTTCTCGCAAAAAGCTTCCTTGAGTGGGTAGGTTCCATTCGCTATCCGCATCGCCAGATCTGCTTGGGTCATGGGAAAGTAATTATCAGTCACTTGGGAATAGTGGTAAACCAGCCGTTGCCCCTGTGTCAAGGGCGGATCGAACTTCACTTGAAATAACGGGCGTTTTTCATCCTGTACCAGCAGTTCGTGCGTGACTTTAACTCTAGGAGAATGAGACCAAACCTCTAGGCTTTTGGGAAAGACACTGGCACGGGGACTGCGATCGTCAATGATAATTCCATGAGCGGTTTGCATAACTTCATCCTGTAAACATTGCACGCTAACTTGGGTCTCGTTTTGAATGCGATCGCTGGCAATATCCAACTCAGAGCGAACCGCAAGGCGCAGGAGGGGTGTCGCATCGCGATCAGAGTTTTGAAGATTCGCTTTGGGCTTAGCGTAAAACTCTGTGTAAAGTGCCACAATTCGTGCAATTCTACCTACCGTGCCCAAATCCTCTGCCAATCGAGGATCGATGATTGCCAGTTGTTCCGCTGCCTGGGCGATCGTTCGATCTACGGTTCGTTCCCCAATGCGTAATTTAGTTGCAACCTGACGCTTACCATAGCCATTGGCTAGAAGTTCTAGTACGGCAGCTTGACGAGGGGATAATGTTGGTAGATCTTTGTGGGTCAAGAGTTTGAGGTTGAATCAGTAAAATGGGCTATTCCGTTCTCGATATTGCTAAGCAAGGCTCTGTAATCGTTCTCTTGGAATAAATCGTGGATTTCTAACGCTTGCTCGCGATCGCAGATCAAAAGGCATGGATCGGGTCGTTTAATTAACAGGATTACTTCGATTTCATGGGGATTAAACCGCTTGATTGGCCAATTCAAGGATGAAATGCAACGGGGTCTGATGAAGCAAAGAATACTTC
>NZ_JAZBJZ010000213.1:0-3679 GCF_036349135.1 Tumidithrix elongata BACA0141 | reverse complement strand
TAGTCACTTAATATTCCTTTACATACTCTATCTTTTTCACGCCTACTTACTTATTAACAACCTATAACTTTGGGGGCTTTTTTTCTACCCTAAACTTCTCAAACACGCTCTAAGTGAGTTTAATGAGTTTACATAGATGTTCGCTAGCTTCTTCCAGATACTTCTTCTTACGATCGCTTTCGAGCTATCCATCTCATTTGGATATTCATCCGTGCATTCCGCGATCGTGCTGGTAATCATGTTGAAAGGAGTCGTTGAGATTCTAATTTTTCTGCTGCGATCGCGCGATTTTTTGCTAATATAGTAGTGGGATTGCAGCGAACTTCTACCATAGCATTCAGTAGCAACACCCCCTCTCAGAGGTAAGGCTAAACCTAAATCTGGAAGATATCGCTATGAGGAAAATAGAAGGTCGGCAACTCCAGTTCGGTTCACTATAGACATGTGAATGGAGGTCGTTCTGAAAAATAAAGAAAGAAAGTTAACGGGCTGTGTCTTGTGTGGCAAAGCCCGTTAACTTTTGGAACTGCCCTGTATTAAGGTCTTCGTTAGGGTCTTCGTTAACGTCAGTTCGGGATAAGAAAACCTGAAACGCTATACATCCCAAGGATTCCCCCCCAGACCCTCTTGAAAAAAGGGGGGAGAACACACTTCCCTTTTGTAAGGGGGATGCCCGATAGGGCAGGGGGATCAAACCCCTCGGTTCCAGCAAGTCGGCTTGATTTGTTCCGAAATCCCTAACCCGAACTCAGGTTTGTTAGGGCAGGGGGAACTGCTGTTTGACAAATGTTTCGGCTTCAGCCACCGTGGTAATTTCTCGATCCAAAACCTTTTCTCGCAAAGCGTTGAGAATGGTTTGGTAGTGCCGTCCGGGCTTATACCCCATTTGCTTGAGTTCGTGACCGCCAAGGGGCATTTTAATCAAGTTCCAGTCGCTGAGATAGCGATATAAAAGCCTACGGATAGAAGCAGGCGCTACAGCCGCCAATACGATCGCTTCGGTAACATTCAATCTTTCTAGCAACTTAGCAACCTGACTGGGCGGTAAATCGGCAGTGAGTTGGGGAAATAGGCGATCGCGCCAAGCATGGAAATTTGCCAAACGGTTGAGTCCTGCTTGATTGAAATGCAATCTTTCCGCCACTTCTACTGCCTCTGGATAGGGCGCGATCGCTAGCTCTAGTCGCACTTGCCAGATGTTATGCCGCTCTATATCTGGATAGATGCTAGAGAAATGGAACAACCACGCTCCCACCCGACGCAATTGCTGCAAGAGTTCCTGAGAAATCGCAAGCTTAGGATGCAAATATTGCAGAGCACCCAGTTCATCTAGTTGATATAGTGCTTGTACCCAATAGCTGGCTGTAAGAACGTAGCGCAACTCTTGCTTTAATCTCGTGTTTTGGTATGCCCAGATGCCTTTGCTGCGATAGCGTTGGACTAGACTGCTAGCCGATTGGGCATATTCGCGGGTGCGCCCATCGAGCTGAAATCCCAATCGCACGGCAAACCTCACTGCTCTCACGATTCGCGTCGGATCTTCGATAAAACTGTTGGGATGTAAAACCCGAATCGTGCGATTTTCCAGATCTTCCAATCCACCAAAAAAATCAAGAATTTGCCCTGCATGGGAACCATTCAAATGTAAAGCGAGGGCATTAATCGTAAAGTCGCGCCGATAGAGATCCTGTTGAATGGAACTAGCAGCAACCTCAGGCAATGCCGCAGGGTAGGGATAGAATTCTGTGCGAGCGGTGGCGATGTCAATCCAAAGACCGTCAGGCCAAGTCAGGGCAGCCGTTTGGAATTTCCCGTGAATCTCTAGTTTGGTTTTAGGATAAATTGTTTGCAGAGATCGCGCCAGCTTTACGCCCCATCCTTCTGGTTCCTCGCCATTTGTGACGAGGGGATGATTGCCATCAACCACTAGATCGAGGTCGTCTGTAGCGAGATTTAGAAGGAAATCCCGCACGGTTCCCCCGACCAGATAAAGCTGCAGATTCATCCGATCGGCCGCCAAGGCAGCCTGTTGCAAAATATCCCGATAACGTGGCGAAAGTAGTTTTTGCATCTGTACCTGCAAGCGATTCCTTTCAGGATGCATCCCACCACTCACCTGCATTTCCTGTTTGGGGTCTGTAGTGAGTCGATGCAGATGACGCAAGACATCCGTGCGTGTAACCATACCGACAAGCTTGCCATCCTCGACCACAGGCAAACGACCAATATCCCACTTCAGCATCAAATCTTGAATCTCAGACAGAGGTGTTTGGGGCGCGATCGCATGTACGGTCGTCGCCATATATCCTCTAACTGGAGCGTGTCCGAAGCCATGATGTAGCGCTAAATCGAGATCGCGGCGGGAAATGATTCCAACCAACCGATCGCGATCGTTCACGATGGATAGCCCCGAATGACCGTAACGCAACAACACCCTTTGCGCCTCATCAATTGTCGTGTCAGGACGAATCGTGCGCACGGGCGAAGACATCAGGGTCTGGGCGATCGCAACTTGGGGAATGCGATCGCGCAATACCTGTTGGATTTCTGCGATTAATGCTGCGATATCAAAGGGTTCCGTCGTTTTCACTTTTAAGGAAGCCGAAGCTGCCCAAGCATGACCGCCACCACCATAGCGCTGCATCAGAGTATGTAACTGGGCAAAATCGTGACGCGATCGCCCAATCAAGCTGATCCGATCCGCTTGCCAAGCCACTACGATCAAAATATCAATCGCCGTAAGTTCCATTAACCGCTCGACCACGCCTGACAGTCCCGTGAGAAACTGCTCGTACTGGAGCGACCACACCGCAACCTGATATCCCTGCATCGTTTCTGTCTTTACGGGTAGCTCTGCTAGACCGCGCGATAGAACTTCCTGCATCAAGGGAGACATGGCATAGTCGATATAGGTAGAGAGCACTTTCAAATTCACCCCCTTTTGCATCAACCATGCCAAGGCGATCGCATCCCGTGCCGTTGTATGCTCAAATGTGAGCGAACCTGTGTCTACATGCAGTCCTAAAGCCAGTGCTGTGACCTCAAAGGTCGTCAGTGGAATAGACTGAGCTTGGAGTCGTTCGATGATTAAGGTGCAGGTAGAACCAACTGCCTCCACGCACCACTGGGTTGCATGAAAGTTGGGCTGAAGATTGCTGGGATGGTGATCGTACACATGAATGTCCACATTCGGTAAATCTAACCATTTTGCTGCGTTTCCCAAATAGCTAGGTGATTGCGTATCCACCAAGATCAGCCGCTGAATTGACTCAAGATCGACCGATCTCATCTCGATCAAAGGATATTCATCTCGGTATAGGGATAAAAATTCGCGCACGGGCAATTGCATCCCACCTGTGAGAACGATACGCGCCCCCGCATACAGCCGCGCTGCACCCACTGCCGCCCCAAGGGTGTCAAAATCTGCCGTCGTATGACAGAGAATTATATCCATAACTTTGTGACTCTGTTTCCTACGATTCGCTGGGGTGCTCTGCCTCTTAGCTAATCATAGTATTCGCCGTACTAGATGTAAAACGCCTGAGTTGCCAATGCTACAAGTTTTCGCGCTCTAAAATCTGTTGAATCGCAGTAGCTAATTGTTTGAGTTTAATTGGTTTGCTCAAATAATAGACTTGTTTGGAAATAATAGATAATAACAAAACAGTTAGAAGGCGAG
>NZ_JAZBJZ010000212.1:0-3775 GCF_036349135.1 Tumidithrix elongata BACA0141 | reverse complement strand
GAAGTATTCTTTGCTTCATCAGACCCCGTTGCATTTCATCCTTGAATTGGCCGATGAATGGCTTTTTTTCTCTATTTTCTAAAACTGTCCGAAGTATTGGTGAGTTATACAGACAAATGCTGGTTAACTCGACCGATCGCTCGATTCCAAAACCAATTCCTAATGGAACTAAGCAAGCTAGTTCAATTCTCAAAGAAGCGGTTGACAGGACGGGAAAGTCCAAGATTTTCGCGAAGGGTTTTGCCCTCATACTCTTTACGGAAGATTCCATGTTTCTGAAGTCCTGGAACCACCTTGTCCACAAAATCATCGAACCCTTCAGGCAGAAAAGGAAACACGATCTCGTTATGTTCTAGTTCTTCTTCCAACCCAAAGTTAGGCATTACATTCGGATTGGTAGTGGTGACAATGTTCCAACCCGCACGACCACCACTAATATGTTCGCATTCTACCTTTTCACAGCGTAACTCTTGCGCTTTAGAAAGGCAAAAATCAATACGAGAAACGTGCAGATGCCGGCTAAATAGAGTGGATATCCATAGGACTGAGGATTGTTTTGGTTGACAACCAAGCCAGCAATTACAGGACCAAAAGCATTCGATACGCTGAGATAGGAAGAATTTAAACCCAAAACCGTACCTTGTTCTTCTGGCTTGGCATTCAGTGAAATCAACGCGCTGATGGTGGGTTGGACGATCGAGTTAAACAGTGAAAAAAGAAGGCAGACAGCTACAAAATAGAAAAGATTTTCCCAGATCGGCATCAAAACGAACGAAAGACTGCGCACGAATAGACCCAAAAACAGAATTTGCACTAGTGGGAATCGGCGCGTAAGTCTTGTCAGTCCCCATGTTTGCATGAATACAGCAAGCGTACCAAACGTCACAAACATCAGGGTTAGGGCATCGCTATTTTGCTTCAGAATCGTGAGGAAGTAGGGCTGAAAAGCAAAAGTAAAAAGCGTAAAGGTCATCCCAGTTAAAAAATTGATCGCCAGCAAGATCCCAATTTTAGGCATAAATAGACCATCAATTAGATTTCCTAAGCCGATATCAAAGATGTTTTCAGCTTTTTTTGCCTTGGTTTGCAGGGTCTCAGGCAGATAAAAAATTGTCAAAAAAAGCGCGATCGCCGCGATCGCGCCCGATACCAAAAAAGAAGCACCGAACGACTCGCCTAAGGGCGTATAACGGGCGAATTTCTGGGCAAGCAAACTCACAACAGGGCCGAGGATAAAGCCTAAGCCAAAAGCTGCGCCGTTAATCCCAAAGGCTCTGGCGCGGTTTTGCGGCGTAGACACATCAGAAATTACGGCTTGAGCGACCGCAGCATTGCCGCCTGTAATTCCATCCAGAAATCGCGCTAGAAATAAGACCCAAGCAGTCGTGGCTGTCCCTGCGAGCAAATTTGCCAGAACCGTTCCGCCCAAGCTCAGGATAAGTAAGGGTTTGCGCCCAAAGCGATCGGAAAATTTCCCAATAACAGGTGTGGCAAAAAATTGTGAGATTGAATAAATCGCAAACAACAAGCTGGTCTGAAAATCATCGAGGTGAAATTGTCTGCCGTAAAGATACAGAACGGGAATCAGAATTGTAAAGCTAAGCGAGTTAATGAAAGAAATTAGCGCGATAATCCAAAAATTGCGATTCATGCAAATGCATCTGCCCCTACAGGCTGCCTGAGATAATTATCAAAACAAATCCACAAAAATCGCCTTCTCAAAAAGACTGGTCGTCATGGGTTCAGATTTACAGGAATTTTAGCATTAGCGATCGCACGCAAACTCGGAGGTTTTGGATGTGTGATTCGGATATAACATTTGACGTAAACTTAATCGCAATCTAAAGATTTTCTTAGGCATTACGCTAGATTAGCTGTCGTACTAGACTGCACTCTATTATTCAGGTGGATTGGATTTAAAATATAGAGATGACTGATAGAGAAGTCCTTCTTGATGGGTGTGCAGAATGCAGTCAGATAGAGGATAGGCAACACAGGTAACCGTATAACCTGCGGCGATTTCGGTGGCGCTTAAGAAACTTTGTTCGGTTTGATCGACTTCCCCACTGACGAGTTTGGCAATGCAGGCAGAACAAGTTCCTTTTTTGCAGCTATAGGGGAGTTTTATGCCAGCCTCGATCGCCATGTCCAAAATATACTCGCTATCTGGGACTGAAATCGTGCGATCGAGGGCGATCGCTTCGTTGATCAATCGAACTTGGTAAGATGTCATACCCCTACGAAAATCACTAAAAATCTACTGCTTAGAGCATACCCTTTAATTGGTTTAGAGATTGGACGTAAAGCTAAAGAGAATCACACCTAAAAGCAAACTGGTGGCATTGGTGAGCAAACTGAGAAGCCCAGCTTGCTTAAAAGATAACTGCCCAAGACTAAGCGTCGCAATCACCCATGCTTCATAGACCACTGCAAAAATCTCAGAGGCTGGCAAGGTAAAGCGATAGGGAATTCCCTCAACAATTGGCTCCCACCTGCCGTAGCCAAAACAAAGCGCGACAAAGAAGCCAATGATATTCGCACCAATGAGAATAATGAACGAGTCAAAAATTAGCTTTCTAGAAGAGACTTTAGATTCAACATGCATCATCAGCCCATAGAGCATCGCGATCGCCAAGGAACTAATACCAAAGTAGCGAGAAAAAACAGATTGGAAGGGTTCTAAAGAAGGGAAAAATATCCAGACTACTGGATAGCTAAATAGATTGACCATGGCGATCGCGACCAAGGTTCTAGAGAGCGTTTGTTGAGATGCTTTGCGCCACCATAAAAAAAGCCATGCTACTAGTAATTCCAAAAGAATCGTAAGCAACCAACTGCTCCAAAACATGCGATTGCTATATTCTTGAAAGGGGGATAAAGCAGAATAGGAAATTATCCCTTTCTTCTGTGCCATCTGCATGGAATCACTTGTGACTTCTACTTGCCAGACCCCGTTCATGGGAAAAGATGTAGTTTCTCCTTTCAGGATTGGTGCGCTGAGACGCAAGCGATCGGCAAATTGTCCGATCAATCTAAACCATTTCTTGGGCTCATCCTTTTGTTGGGGGGCATTGATGGGAAACGAATCTAAAGCACTGCCAAGCCACAAACAGCGATCGTCAAAGCAGTCAAAGCGATCGCCCCTTTGAGCAAAAATCGCAGGGGAAGTCAGACAACCTGTATCGCGACATTCACCGTATTGAATTAGCAAAACGGGCTTCTCGCAGGTAGCCGTACTACAGTCTACAATCTGCAAACCCTGTAGGGTTGTCTGCCCAGATGGATAGGTGAGACTGAACCAGTTCATAAACGGTGGTGGCGGGGAGTTAGCACTAGCAGGCGAAGCAACTAGCAAAGCGATCGCGATTCCCAGTGGGATGCATACTGCCGCCAAGATTCCGATTAGACTCGACAACTTCCATTTCATCGATAAATAGCCGTTTAAGTTTTTTACTATGTGATTATCGTAACCAATTTGGTGACTACGTGTTGAGAATCGTAGGAACAATTTATGAGTTTGAGCCCACTTTGATTTTGCCTTTTCCTAGTTTATCGTTGTACGATCTCAGCATAAAAGAATTCTATATTTGGCATTACAACTTCCAAATTGCCAGAATCTATTGCAGCTCAGTTACTAGATAAAAACCACCCTGACAATCAAGCTAATGCTTCCGATTCGGAATTACCCCTGAAATTTTGATGGTACCACTAGGGAATATGTTCTGGGCACCTCTAAAAATCAGTCAGAGACGAAAAACGAAAATAAAAAGAGAGA
>NZ_JAZBJZ010000211.1:0-3790 GCF_036349135.1 Tumidithrix elongata BACA0141 | reverse complement strand
CATTTTCCTCAAATCCCTTCCTACTCTTGTTTGTATTTTTAGAGATGCCCTACAAAGAACAATTATGACAGTAGATATAATTCCAACCTATTTTGTTTCCCATGGTGGTGGGCCTTGGCCCTATATGAAAGAGCAGTATGGCAATCTATTCGATCGCCTCGAAACTTCGTTGCAAGATATACCCCACCAGATCGGGAGTGCCCCAAAAGCTGTGTTAGTGATTTCGGGACATTGGGAAGAGACAGAATTCACGATTTCGTCGAGTCCTAATCCACCCATGATTTACGACTATTCGGGATTTCCCGCCCATACATACCAAGTTCAATATAAGGCGCCCGGTTCGCCAGAGTTAGCAATGCGCGTGCGATCGCTACTTGAGGATGCTGGACATTCGGCACATCTTGATGACAAACGCGGCTTTGACCATGGCACTTTTACCGTGATGTATCCCATGTACCCAGATGCACAGATTCCCATCGTCCAGTTGTCGCTCAAGCGGGGCTACGATCCCAAACTACATTTGGAAGTAGGAAAAGCTCTGGCTCCATTACGAAAAGAAGGTATTCTCATTCTTGGGAGTGGCTTAAGCTATCACAATCTCAGGCATTTTGGATCGAGCGGTGCTGTTGCCTCCCAACAGTTCGATCGCTGGCTTCAGCAGACGCTCATTCAGTCCACTCCGACGCAGAGAAGCGATCGCCTGATCGACTGGGAAAAAGCCCCCTCTGCCCGGCTAGCCCACCCACAGGAAGACCATTTAATTCCTTTAATGGTGGCGGTAGGTGCAGCCCAAGATGAAGCCGCAACCTGTATTTATCATGAGGAAAATCTATTTGGCGGTATCGTCGCTTCAAGTTTTCGCTTTGGCTAATTTCGTTTGGTCAAGCCGCAGCATAAGTCCAAATTACTCATCAAGTGGAGCCAACTCAATCTAAAGATAGTAGTGGCTTTCAATCCAAGCCATCACTTCGATTTCGGAGCCAAAACGAGCCGTTTGACCTGTTTTAGGATCGTAAACGCACCAGTAGGTATTACCATGCCAATCTGTTTTGCTCCAAACCTTAATTTCATTACTGTTGCTGAAGCTACTAGCGATCGCCTGCAAGCAATTTTGAATTGCAAGTTTAATGCCAGCTAAAAAGCTATCGGGGATAAAAGAAATTTGCATAATTTCCGTACCAAACATGGAGGATGTTGATATCTCTATTTGTAAAGGTTTACAATCGGATTGAGAAGGTACAGATTTAGCTACTTTAACTAGTACAGTTGCCTAAATTCACGAAAAGGTTTGACTGTACTAGTTAAAATACATGAAACTGTACTAGGTATTCCCAACCGCGATCGCTATATACTGCTGAGAATACTGCCAAGCCGCACCCACGTTGCCCCCTATGAGAATCCCGTTAAATCGCACTTCTCAAGAACCGATCTATTTGCAAATACGCGATCGCATCAGTCGCTTGATCAAATCTGGTTCGCTCCAGCCAGGAGAACAGTTACCCTCGATTCGCGCCCTCGCCGAAAGCGTGCAGGTCAATAAACTCACAGTGATTGAAGCCTATGGCGTTTTGGAAGCTGATGGATTGGTTTTCGCGCGGCAAGGTGCGGGGTATTTTGTTAATAATTTTGCCAGTGCCAGTAATTTTGCGAATCATGGCATTGCAACACCTGAACGTAGTTCCACCCTCGATCCTGCCCAAGAGGTGGTAATTGCCAAAAAATGGGGTGAGTCTTTTCTAGATCAGTACATGACTTCGTTACAGGCTCAGCAGGAGCCAGACATGATTGATTTCACTTCTGGGTTTCCTCGTCCTTCAGGGCTAGAAGATTTGGCAAAGATAGCACGACGCGCCATGACGCAAGTGGGGGACGTTCTCTTTAGTTATGATTTTCCGCAGGGACAGTTTACCCTGCGCAAGCAAGTGGCACAGATGCTTGCATGGAAGTTGGGGTTAGAAGTCTCCGCTGACGATCTGATAATTACCAATGGTTCCAAACAGGCTTTATCGCTAGCCTTGCAATATCACCTACGGGCAGGTGACTGGGCGATCGTCGAAAGTCCCACCTATCATGGCGCGATCGCACTCTTAGAGAACTTGGGTGTAAGGATTATTGGCATTCCCATGTGCAAAGATGGCATGAATTTGGAGCTATTGGAGAAGTATCTGCATAGCCACCGTCCCAAATTGATCTATACGATCAGTACCTTGCACAACCCTACGGGCATCACCACATCTCAAGCCCATCGTCGAGAACTGCTCTCACTTGCCGAAAAATATCACTGCCACATTTTAGAAGATAATGCCTATGAAGGACTGAACTTCGCTCCCTCCCCCGCACCGATTAAAGCCCTCGATCGCAGCGATTTAGTCACCTATGTGGGTACTTTTTCTAAAACCCTGATGCCCGGATTGCGGGTGGGGTATATGCTGGCAACGGGCAAACATTATCAAGCCTTGGTAGAGCAAAAATTGCTCCATGACCTCCATGTTTCCACTGTTGCTCAAGCGATCGCAAGCGAATATCTAGCTTCAGGTCATTATCGCCGTCACCTCAATCATCTTCGCACGATTAACCATCAAAGGCACGACGCCATGTTGCAAGCGATGGAATGTAACTTCCCCGATTCTGTGCGTTGGACTGTGCCACAAGGGGGGTTGTTCATCTGGGTACAACTGCCCGATCGCACGCCAATGGCTGCAATCCGTCAGGCTGCTGCGGAACAAAAGGTTCTGATTGGCTGCGGCAAGCCCTTTTTCCCTGATGGACAGGGGTATCCCGCCCTACGTCTCAATTTCTCGCAATCCCTAGAAAACATCGATCGCGGCATTGCTCTCTTGGGTGACTTACTCAAACAATTCCTCCTGCGATCGGAGCGAATCACATAATTTGCGGAAGTTCTAAGAATTCATCAGGTTCGCATCTACTTCTCACCCTGCAGTCCATGAATTCCATTTGATAGCCTGTCTTTCTTGCACGCCACAGTCAAAAAATACTCAATTGTTTCAGCTAGGTGCTTGAGTTTAACTGGCTTCGTTAAATATTCATTTACTCCAGCTTCTAGACATTTTTCGCGATCGCCTACCATCGCCAAGGCCGTTAGAACGATCACTGGAACATTACTTAATTCTGGATTCGCTCGAATATGTTTCGTTGCAGTTAGTCCATCCATTTTGGGCATCTGAATATCCATTAAGATGATGTCGGGGTGTTTGGTGTTCGCTATGTCTAAAGCTTCTTGTCCATCGGTTGCTAAAAGCAACTCATATCCTTGATTTTCTAAATAATCCCAAATCGTATCAACATTCTCTTGATTATCTTCAGCAATCAGAATTTTGGGGCGTTCGACGTAATTCCATCTTTGCTTCAATTCTAAAGTATTTGGCAGACTGTCCACAGAAGGCTCTAGTTCAGCTTTTCCTTGCTTGAAGGGCAACTGGATCTTAAAGCAACTCCCTTTATTTACTTCGCTCTCAACGCTGACACTCCCCCCATGCATTTCAGCAATTTTTTTCACTAAAGATAGTCCCAAGCCAGTTCCAGTATATTTGCGGTTAAGCGTATTATCAACTTGAACAAAAGGCTGAAAGATTTTACCAATATCCTCTGGTGCAATACCGATGCCAGTATCTTTTACAGTAAAAGAGATATAATCGGGCTCTTCCTCTGCGGTAGCTTCTAGGGTAATACTACTACCTTCTGGAGTAAACTTGACGGCGTTGGAGAGCAAATTGATTAATAGAGTTGTTGGGAAATAAAAACAAGTTGTGGACAGGGTTTTCCTCTTCCC
>NZ_JAZBJZ010000210.1:0-3844 GCF_036349135.1 Tumidithrix elongata BACA0141 | reverse complement strand
AGGGAATCGAGCGATCGCCGACTTGAATATTTTGGCTGTTGGTGGCTGCGGCAGCAAGGACGCGCGGGTTGTTGTGCGGTCTGGGCGCGAAGTCGGTGAGGGAACTGGCGGTAATGTTATTGATGCGATATTTCTCGACCAACCATTGTTTGCCATCGTAGAGCGCGGCGAGGGGAATGTAGCGCAGTTGACCGTCTGGGGCGTAAATGATCGTTTGCACCTTTGCCTGTTGCAGTTCGGCATCGAAGGGATGAATCAACCAGTCGTAGAATTTTTGTCCATCTTTTCTAACATCAAAGGAAGAGGGATCGCGCAGGTTGGCACGAAACTCCACGATCGCGGTATTGAGAACTTCGCGTTTGATGTTGATAGTTCTGCGGATCGGAGGTGTGGTTGCCGTAATTAAAATCAGTTCGAGCCGATCGTCGAGAATGAGGGGATAGAGCAGCGCCGCATTTTGGGCTTGGGCGAGGCTTTTACGCAGTCGGTTAAATTTCTCGATATCGACGTTTTGGGCTTGTTCGGTGCGGCGCAGTTGTTCGATTTGTTTCTGCACTTCTGGACTTTTGAGAAAGGCGTTGAACTGTTGGTTGCGATCGCTTTCTTGGGAAGTCAGATAGGCAAGTCGCTGTTGTTTGACTGGATCGAGTTTCCCTAAGCGATCGAGTTTTTGCAGGTCGGCTAGTTCGTTACCGAGGGCGATGAAGGTTTGTTCGGGACGTTGGAGGTCAGTTCCTTTTGCGGTTTGGTCGTTGCCGCGCACAGTTTTGAGATAGTCGCTGAGTTCTTGAACTTTGAGCAAATCGAGAACCTGTTGGGCTTCGAGGATGCGATCTTGTTTGAGGAGTAAATCGGCGAGATTGCGGTAGGTGTCAGCAACGGTGTTTATGTAGGATTTTTCGTTTTCCTTGCCAAGTCCGCGTATGTCTTTACGGATGGATTCGCTAACGTTGACGGATTGTTTGTAATAGAGGATGGCGAGTTCGGGTTGTTTGAGTTTAACAAAAGCGTCACCAATTTTGCTCAAGCTTCGTCCTGACGCTTCGCGTTTCCCGAATTGCTTTTCGATAGCTAAGGCTTTTAGGTATGATTCGATTTCGTTCTGGTACTGACCTAGATTGTGGTATGCATCACCAAGGCTGATGAGATAATTGTCGATATAGCTATCATTTTGCTTCTCGGAAGCTAAGGCTTGGAGGTAGAAATCAATTGCCTTCTGGTACTGTCTTATCTCAGAGTAAGCATGACCAAGAGAGGCGCGTATCCGTCCTCCCCATCCATTATTGCCAATTTGCTTTTCGATAACTAAAGCTTGCAGGTAGACCTCAATCGCATTCTGGTACTGACCTAGATTTCGGTATGCAGTACCAAGATCGCTGAGTCGATACTCTTCTGACCGAAGAGCGTCAATACATTCTTTACTTTTAGGGTCTGGATTGCAAGCTCTGGCACTTTCTTGCTTTGCGAAAGCCAAGACCTTCTGGTAAATTTCAAGAGCTTTTTGTGGCATTCCCAGATTGGTGTATACCATAGCAAGATTATCGTCCCAATGTCTTATCTCCGCCTCTGCCTTAAAAAGTTCACTTGCTTGACGGGAAAATGCATCAGCTTTCTGGTGTTGTCCTAGACTTTTGTATGCCATAGCAAGACCTCTTAGTGAAAAACCTTCCCGCCCGAACGTATTAGCACAGGGAAAGCTTTTTTTGTCGTCAGCACAAGTAAACTCGCGGAGTTCTTTGTCAATTGCTAAAGATTGCTGAAATGTCTCAATAGCTTTCTGGTAATAGGCTAAGGACAAGTATGAATAGCCCAATCCTCTCAAAGTAAAACCTTCCCGTTCGCGAGATGCAATGCAGTCTTTACTTTTAGTGTCGGAAGTACACGCACTCGCGCTGTTTTTCTGTCGAATCTCTAAGGCTTGCTGGAGCAACTCAAGGCTCTTCTTGGGCTGTCCTAGATCGCGGTATGTAAATCCTAGGCTCAAAATAGTGGAACTTTCTAGTTCGCGAGATGCTATACAATCTGATTTTTTAAGGTCTGAAGTGCAATCTACAATACTATATTGCCTATAAATTGCTAATGCTTGTTGATAGAACTCAATTCCTTTCTGTAGCTCTTTCAAACTACTATATACACTGCCGAAACCTTTAAGAGCGCTTGCTTCTCCTTTGCGATTATTTGTCGCACGATATATTTCTAATGCTGACTGAAATGATTGCAAGGCTTCGTTGTAATCGAACTTGCCAACCTGCTGATTTCCTAACTCAATCAATTTATCAGCCTCTGCTTTGAGGTCTTGTCTTGTTTGGGCAAAGACTGGCTCTTGAGAATAGAACGCAGAGAAAGAGATAGGCGAGAGTAAGATCGCAAGTGTGGCAATGCTATTCAACCCAAATGATTTCAGACGAGAGCGCATCGCACGATCCTCCTAGAGCAATATGTCACATCCAAAATCTATCACGCTTGCGCCATCAAGCATAGATATTTTTCGCTTGAATTTTAGATATAGTGGCTTGTTTCAATCAGCATCGCGACAGACCGCAAAAAGACCTCTCCTGTGATTTGGCGGAGATTGCCTCAGCTTTCATCCTCAATCTCAACGCCTAGTTGACGCAATTTTTCGGCGAGGCGATCGGCTCTGAGTCTTTCTTGCTCTGCCTTAATCCTCTCCTGTTCTGCCTTTTGTGCTTCTTGCTCCGCTCGTTGGTCTGCCTGCTCTGCTCGTTGGTCTGCCTGCTCTGCCCTCTGCTTTGCCTCTTGAACAGTTTTATCTAACTCTTCTAAAGTTTGCAGCTTCTCACCATTATCGAGGCGATAAAACCCAATCAGATATTCCTCAGCCTGTAACTTTAGCTGCAAGACTTCGCTGCAATTATCGGCAATGGGTTTGTAGATGCCATCTTCGTTGAGTCGATAGCCTTGCAGTTGTTTTGGAACCCACTCACCATAGGGGTCAAACAGCCAATACTCGGTTACGCCTAACTGTTCGTATAGCGTCTTTTTAAAGTTCCAATCTACTTCTTTTGTCCCTGCTGAGGTTACTTCAAAGATAATTGCTGGTGTTTGCTGTCCTTCCCAGATTTTATAGTTAGGGTAGAGTCTTTTTTCGATATCAAACACGACCATCACATCAGGCGCAACTCTGGCTCTGGGTTTTCCTTCAATGTAATAGAGAAATTGGTCGGCAAAAACGACAGCTTGCTGTTCTTGTAAATATAACCTCAAGACCATGAGGGTCATCAAGATTGCTAAAACATGCTGTTGGGTTTCTGCCAAGGGCTCTCCGTCTGAACTAGGGTATATGATTTCTGCTTCTACTTCCGAAGTGGGTGATGGCAGAGAGCTTGATTGCGGTTGCGATCGCGTCTCTGTAATAGCTACCATAACGATTTGGGGGCTGAGTGTTTGTTGGAATTATATCGTAAGAGACCTTGGCTCGGCTGGATTTCTTACAGTTGGCATCATGGTTGCTGGATAAATAGGATTTTTCTAGGCGGATTTGGGATTATGAAGAGATTGGAAAAATCGACTGCTAGATCGAGTATTTAGGATTTTCTTATCCCGAATTCACGTTAAATCTATTTAGGATCTACCAAGAAACCCATGTCGTTTCAAATCATTACGCTTGCTCCAATTCCAACAGTTTTAGATTGGGAATATCTGAAGGCAAAGGAACATGAGAGGTAAGAATTAACGCCCCACCCCGATCTGTAAAATCCCTAAGCACGTTTAGCATTAATGCCAAGGAATTTGGATCTTGCCCCACCATAATTTCGTCCAGCAAACAGATTTTAGCCTGAATAATTCATCAGGGAGAGAAAGTGGAGAAAAAAAAGAGCCTAAA
>NZ_JAZBJZ010000209.1:0-3879 GCF_036349135.1 Tumidithrix elongata BACA0141 | reverse complement strand
ACCTATAACTTTGGGGGCTTTTTTTCTACCCTAAACTTCTCAAACACGCTCTTAAGCTCCCGTATTTCAAGCTGTCCTATGAATACTACAAATCCCTTCAGGTTAATCTTTTCGGCAGTGGCAGGCATCGCGATCGCTGCAACACTTCTGCCCCATCTCTCTAGCGCCTCACCGAACCTAGTTCCAACCAACCCATCGCCTAATGCATCTGCACTTAAGCAAGCTAACCCAAGCAAAGTAATCATTTCAAAGCAAGATCAAATCTTGTTGCAAGCAATTAGAGCAGGGGATCTCGCTGCTGTGAAAACTGCACTACTTCGTAAAGCCAATCCCAATGCCCAGAACGAACATAGTGAAACGGCATTAATGATTGCAGCAAGCACCAATCACATTGGGATTGCCAAGCTTTTGCTAGCCTATGGAGCGAATGTTAATGGCGGCGATTATACGGTGGGTTATCCTCTGATGGCAGCAGCAAGGGAGGGACATATTGAAATTGTCCAACTCTTCCTGCGCAAAGGAGCCAAGGTCAATCTCTCTGCCGATGAAGGATTTACTGCCCTTGATGACGCGATCGCTGAAAATCAGGTAGCTGTAGTTAAACTCTTGTTAGAAAGTGGCGCAAATCCCAACCACTATGTTGCGGGATCGACCCCACTCTATGATGCGGCGAGTAATGGATATACTAAAATTGTTAGCCTTCTGATCGAGCATGGGGCAGATATTCATGCAAAGTCTTTTGGTAGCAGAACAGCCTTAGCGATCGCGACTCAAAACCAGCACCTTGATGTGGTCAACTTGCTAAAGCAAGCAGGGGCAAAATAGTTCACTTTTTGAAAGAAGCTTTAAGGCGATCGCACAACGTCTTAACAACCTTGATTCTTGCGAACTTCTTGTCATTGGCTTCGATGGTGTACCACGGCGCAAACTCTGTGCCTGTACGTTCGAGCATGTCATTCGCGGCTAGCTCATATTCGTTCCACTTTTCTCGATTGCGAAAGTCTTCAGCAGTGATTTTAAAGTGTTTGTAAGGGGTAGCCTGTCTCAACTGAAATCGACGCAATTGTTCCTCTGGATCGATATGAATCCAAAATTTGAGTACCAAAGTACCATGGTCGTGAAGTTGTTGCTCAAAATTGACAATTTCCGTATAGGCACGCATCCAAGCTGATTCTGAGGCAAACCCTTCGACCCGTTCTACGAGTACGCGACCATACCAACTGCGATCGAAGATGGTGACGCGCCCCACACGCGGTAGATATCGCCAGAAACGCCAGAGATAATGGTGAGAACGTTCCTCATCGCTAGGCGCAGCAATGGGAATAACCTGATAGTCGCGGGCATCGAGGGCCGATGTCACGCGACGAATGATGCCACCCTTACCAGCGGCATCCCAGCCCTCAAATACTAAAATTACCGATCGCCCCAATTCCTTTGCCTGTCGGTAAAGCAAATTTAATCGACCTTGGTATTTTTCTAACTGTTGTTTGTAATCCTCTTCCGTTAGACTTTGCGAAAGATTGAGCGTATCGAGGATGGTATAGGGATTCTCTATCTTTATGAAAGGGTTAGGAGGGGTTACAGAAGGTGCATTACTTGCGGCGAGACGTTTCGAGATCGAGTTGAGAATGTAGTTTCCCATCGTGATGCTTCGATATCGCTTGTCCGCTCCTTCGATTACGAGCCAAGGCGCTTCCCCCGTACTCGTAGTTCGCAGCGCCCGTTCTGAGATGCGGCGAAATTTATCGTATAGCTTAAAGTGTTGCCAGTCGGTATCTGTAACCCGCCAACGCGTCTTCGGATCTTTTGTCAAGGAATTCAATCGGAGCGCTTGTGTTTCTTTGCTGAGGTGAAACCAAAATTTGATAATCAACGCCCCCTCATCTACCAAGGTTTTTTCAAAGGCATTAATCCGCACCAGATCTAAATCAAGATCGATATTTCTGGTCTTGCCATAGACGCGATCGACAATTGGGCGGGTATACCATGACCCAAAAAAGATGCCGATCCGTCCTTTGGGAGGTAAAACTCGCCAAAAACGCCAAGCTTCAGGACGTTCTCTTTCTTCATCAGACATTGCTCCAAAAGCATGGGTTTGGAGGTAGTGCGGATCCATCCACTCGTGGAGCAGGTTAACGCTTTCCCCCTTACCCGCCCCATCTACGCCGCCAATTAAAATAATTACAGGAAAGGGAGCCTGCTTTAGATCTTCTTGAATTTCTAAAAGTTGTATTCGCAAGATCGATTCTTGAGCGTCATACTCTTCTTTACTCAGCTTATGTCCGATTTCAGCAGATTCAAACATGGTACGAACACGCTCCTTAAAGCATCCTATATCTAAATTAACGTCAGTTCGGAATAAGAAAACCTGAAACGCTATACATCCCAAGGCTCCCCCCAGCCCCCCTCAATTCCAAAAAGTTGGCTTGCTTTGCTCCGAAGTCCTTAACCCAAATTCACGTTAACTAGTTTGAAAAGGATTAGATAGGCTTGGTCTATAAATTACTATTCTATCGCTTTAAACAAGTCTAAAAACCGCTTTTAACATTCCTTCATTAGAAGCTTTCGCTCACACCAGTGCTGATTTTTAAAGTCACAAAAAACGTCGCGATTCCCTATTTCCTTTGGAAACGCTTCGCGATCGGGATGCATACTGCTGCCTAGCTAATTGAGAGAAGCCGATTCTATGTCTTGCCATCCTTCTTGATGCCATATCTCTACAGATTTCCAAGTCGGTGAAAACTGACAGTTTTTGATAACGGCTCCATCCCAATCAACACCCTCCAAATTAGCATCGCGAAAATCGCAATTTTCTACTAAAGCATTGCGAAATTTCGCATCTTGCAGGTTAGCGCCACGGAATGAGGTGTGCCTTGTTTGCCAGACCCGCATAAAATGACGATGAAAAGCATGGGTTGCCAGAGCGGCAATCAAAAGCGTTAGGATCCCATAGACAACACCCTGAGAAACCGATTTGAGGCTGATGACACTATAGGCAGCCGAAGTAGCTGAGGAAACTGCCACAGCCATCCAAACACCGCCGATCGCCACGGAACCATAGCGGTAACCTGCTGAGATGCCAGCGATCGCTAAAACAAGGGCTATTAGCAGCCAGATCGGAAGAATGACCATATTAATCATGGGCATAACACTCATGGCAACAGCGCAGACGATTGCCCCCATATATATTCTAAAAATCCATCCCCTAGATGCCGCCCCCGCAGTCGCAAACGCGGCAATCCAAGCAGGCAGGTTGACAATCCACATATTCGGATCGAATCGACTTGCACCACAGCCGAAACTGGTGTGACTGACTCCCCAAGACATAAATCCCAGCAGCATGCTAACAAATATACAAAGAATCAGTAGAAAAAGCTGCCATGTAAACTGCTCGGACTTGCCTGTTTTGACCCCTGAGAAATTTGCCTCTTCTAGGTTTGCCTCTTGAAAGTTAGCGCCTCTCAAATCCGATCTACTAAAATTTGCATTGCTTAATGCCTGCTTTTGAAAGGATTGATGATTTAGGTTGCGATCGCGATAATCCATACAATTAAGCTCCTATCCTAGAGATGCGATGCTGAGATTACGATGAATATACGTTTATCCTGCCCACAGGGTTAGTGATGCGCATCACGCAATTGTTGCGATTTATATCCCCCTATGGTGCTTTCTCTCGCTACATGCTCTCAATACCATCGTAATTGTCACACACGAACCCGATATCGCTGCCCAAACCAAACGTATTATTCGCGGGCAAGATGGTCTAATTACTACAAATTAAAAATAAGTTGGGCTAGAATCAGTATCAATTATCAGCAAATCTTTATAGGGCACCTCTAAAAATCAGTCAGAGACGAAAAACGAAAATAAAAAGAGAGA
>NZ_JAZBJZ010000208.1:0-4092 GCF_036349135.1 Tumidithrix elongata BACA0141 | reverse complement strand
CTAATTGCTTAACCTATATTTACATATATTGGTATTTCCTTGCCTACCTACTTAGCCAATGCGATCGATTCGCCCTGACTAAGAATAACGTGAGTTCGGGATAAGAAAAAAAGACAAAAAAAGGAGAAACCGATAAGCTGAAAAAAACTAAAACACTCTCAGAACAGATTAAAAAGTAACATTGCTAATCCTACAGACTTTTTTGAATCTGCAATCGTTACTAACTCCATTGCATTGAATTAATTCTTATCAGCATCTTGTTCTGGATCGTCAAGGAAGCTAGATTTTTTGATGCTACTGCTTAAGTCAATTAAATCATTATTGCCCGCCCAATCGCGAACGCTTCCGCTTGCTCCAAATGGTTGCTTGCCGTCGGGTGGCGATCCAATTTTGTCTACCATTGCCAGCAAAGACTGCACCATCCCAGGCACGGTTTTGGGATCCATGAACATCACCTTGCTGCTAGGGCTTTGTCCGATCGCTTTACCCATATCAATATAGTTTTGCGCTAACAGAAACTGCATGGCTTCTTGTCCGTGGGGGTACTTCGCGATCGCTTGCGAGACCAGTTCGATCGCTTCCGCCAACGCCTTTGCTTCAGAGAAGCGTACATCTCTTTCAGACTCAGCTAAAACTCGTCTAGACTCAGCTTCTGCTTCTGCTTTATTCACTTCGGCTTTTCTTTCACCTTCCGATCTCAATTCAGTAGCACGGCTTTCTATTTCTGCTGCCTTTTGCTTTTCCATCGAGGTTCTCACTGACTCGGGAATCACAATATCCCCCAGTTCAATTCTTTTGATCGCGACACCCCAATCTTTACTGTCTTCAGCCAGATCTGCTAAGAGTTTTTGACTGATCTCGGTCTGGGAAACAATGACCTGCTCGATCGAATACGTCCCGATTTGAGCTTGAATCTCGGCGGCAAAGGAATTTTCTAAGGACTGTTCGAGTTTTTGGATATTGTATCGAGCATTGTAGAGGTTAGTAATTTGCCAATAGACAGTCCCTTTAATCGTCATAGAGACTTCGTCACTGGTCGTACAAGAACGCGGTGGAATTTCTAGGGTTTGTTCTGATGTACTTCTCTCAAAATCAACTTTATCGATTAATGGGAAGACAAAGTTAAGCCCTGGTCTGAGTGTCTTGTGATACCGTCCTAATCGCGTTACCAGAGACTGCTTATCCTGTGGAATTACTCTAGCTGATTTGTATAGATAGCTCCCTGTCAGGAGCGCAAACAAAAGCGTAATTAGAGCTGCTTGCATAACGCAATCCGCGAATATGGATTCAATGAACCGAAAATATAGCGTTTTTTAGGTGAGTAAACAATCTAATTTTACTGTTTGCCCAATTAGTAGCGATATTAAACCCCAAATGCAAAAAATGGGGGAGATATTTATCCCCCCCATTTTAATAATTGAGATTATTCAGATATTAGTTCTAACTCATATTCAGATACATGAGCTTTGAACTTATTACCCAATTTCACCTCAAGCGGATAATTTGGGCTAATAGGTCGCCCATGCCAGTCTGCGATCACTTGGAGGATTTCTCCTTCTAGACCTTTGATGTCAAAGGCAGAGCCTTTATGCTCGGGATGATGATAGACCTTAATAGACTCTTTGACACGAATGCGATCGCCTACTTTCATAGTTCAGTGAATTTGTAATCAACTACCAGTTAATTATTATCAAGTATGGAGTAGCGCTGTTTATTGCTAATTGTTAATTATTAACTGTTTGTTAGCTGTTCGACCAATTGTTTTTCGGGCAAAGCAACCTTGGGAGCATGTCCCCAAAAGGCTTCTAGCTCGTAGGTTTTTCTTTCTGTGGGCATCATGATATGCACCATGACATCGCCATAGTCTTGCAATATCCAAGTTGCCTCGCTCTCGCCTGCGGTGCGGCGCGGCACGCGATTAAAATCTTCGGCAAGTTTGCCTTCGATCGCATTGGCGATCGCTCTGACCTGCGCTTTTGAGAAACCTGTGGCGATCACAAAATATTCAGCCAGTACTGAAACCTCCCCGATCGCCAGAATTAAAATATCCTCGGCTTTGCGATCGTCGGCTACTGTAGCGGCTGTCATGGTCATCTGATAGGCGAGGTCTTGGCTAAGTAGGCTGGGATCTTGGGGCTGTAGGACACTTATAGATTCTGATGTCATAGGGGCTGCGTTGTGGGGTAGTTGTGTATGGGATGTAAGATTTTAGCGGGTTGTTACGTAAACTTACCTACATTCTAATCACTCCGCCCAGTAGCTCCTGTTAAGATTGACAAAAATCTTTAAAAATTCATATTTCGGGCATAGCGATCGCATTTTTGAGGTCATTGTAGGAAATGAGCGCAGCCAAAATAGAAACACCACCAACGAAAGCAAGGTAAGTCATGACGCAGGATGAATTGCTGGCACTAATAGATCGCGCGGCGGATGAGGGCTGGAAAGAGCTAGATCTATCGGGTATGAGACTGACCGAACTACTAGCAGCGATCGGGCGGTTAGCCAATCGGCTGAGCTTTACTTCTTAGGCAACTAGATCGCGCGGATACCCGAATCCATTTAGCGGATTTCATAGATACGACTTGGAATTGGCCTATTAGAATTTCTGTATTAACATTTTTATTTAGGCATAAATTCAGGAAATATTTATGTTAGGCTCTTGAATCTTACGTAAATATTGAGAGTCTTAAGTTTATGGCTTGGCGTTTCCTTATTCTAATAGCTTTGGCATTTACAATTTCTCTAGGGAAAGAAACGTCTTCTGCTTATGCCAAGCCAATCGCTCAACCATCAACGCAAATCTCACCAAAGCTAGCACAGGCTGGAGTTGATTATCATGGACGTGCTTCAGAGAAACTGAATAGAGGAGACTATAAAGGCGCGATCGCTGATTACACCGAAGCCATTCGCCTCAAACCTGACGATGCCAATGCTTATTTCAATCGAGGTATTGCAAAGTCTAATTTAGGAGACAATAAGGGCGCGATCGCCGATTACACCGAAGCTATTCGTCTCAAACCTGACGATGCCAATGCCTATTTGAATCGTGGGTTAGAGAAGTACGATTTAGGAGACAAGCAGGGGGCGATCGCTGACTACACAAAAGCCATTCGCCTTAAACCTGACTATGCCGATGCCTATTGCAATCGAGGTATTGCAAAGTCTAATTTAGGAGACAATAAGGGCGCGATCGCTGACTATACAGAAGCCATTCGTCTCAAACCTGACGATGCCATTTTTTACTCTTTTCGCGGGAATGTGCGGTCAGCGTTAGAAGACAAGAGAGGTGCGATCGCTGATTACACCGAAGCCATTCGCCTCAAACCCGACGATGCCAATGCTTATTTCAATCGAGGTATTGCAAAGTCTAATTTAGGTGACCAAAAAGGCGCGATCGCTGACTATACAGAAGCCATTCGTCTCAAACCTGACGATGCCATTTTTTACTCTTTTCGCGGGAATGTGCGGTCAGCGTTAGAAGACAAGAGAGGTGCGATCGCTGACTACACAAAAGCCATTCGCCTTAAACCTGACTATACTTATGCTTTCAACAATCGCGGGTATGCAAAGTCTGCTTTAGGAGACAAGCAGGGGGCGATCGCTGACTATACAGAAGCCATTCGTCTCAATTCTAATAATGCTGATGCCTATTACCATCGAGGTGACATGAGGTCTGATTTAGGAGATAAGAAAGGCGCGATTGCCGACTATACAGAAGCCATTCGTCTTACGGAAGCTATTCGTATCGTTCCTAAATCTGAACTATTTGCACTTCACTTTTTATACGTTAGTCGCGCGGACGTAAAATCTGCCTTAGGAGACAAGCGGGGCGCGATCGCTGACTACACAGAAGCCATTCGCCTCAAACCTGATTTTGCTGTTGTTGCCTATTATCATCGAGGTGACATGAGGTCTGCTTTAGGAGACAAGCAGGGTGCGATCGCTGACTACACAGAAGCCATCCGTCTCAATCCTAACTTTGCCAATTCCTATTTCAATCGAGGTGTTGCAAAATCTGATTTAGGAGATAAGAAAGGCGCCTAAGTACAGGACAAAAGATTGAGAGCATTAGAAAAGGCATCAGCGTTGAGT
>NZ_JAZBJZ010000207.1:0-4191 GCF_036349135.1 Tumidithrix elongata BACA0141 | reverse complement strand
CATTTTCCTCAAATCCCTTCCTACTCTTGTTTGTATTTTTAGAGATGCCCTTTTGATATTGATCCCACTGGCTTTAACAGGAGCAGGGCTCGGAGCAGTGACCTATCGCAGGTGGCAAGAGAAGTCTCGATGACTCCTACATAACGTGAGTTCGGGATAAGAAAAAAGGGTTGTGCTCAAGATGTAATGATAGAGAGGTAGAAATTCTTAGTGTGGTCGTCCTATGGTTGCTTGCCCCATTTGTGCATGTTCCCAAACGCTTAAGAATGGTCACATTGATAACGGTAAATAACGATTTAAATGCCAAAAGATCGCTTCCCTCACCTGTTTCAGATCTTTTGGGAACTGTGGGATGAGCTTTTCTGTCTAGGTAAAGTTAGTAACGATTGCCCAGAACTTAAATTCTTGGCTTCAAGAAGAAAGTCAGGTGAAACTGGCTGGGAAGTATCTGAGGTCAATCTGTATCAATAGGTTTAAGCTTTTAGTCCGCAATTTGTTGCAGGGATTCATAAGTCTTAGTCAAGACAGATAAAGCGATCCGTATTATCCTAGACTTAGCGATTATCATTTATTCCACCCAACTGTTGCTATGACACAACCCAAGTCTAAGTTGCTGACCAGTATTACTAAGGTAGTCAATCCAGCATTTAGTAAGCTTGGCGCTGCCCTGAAACTTAAGCCTAAAGCCAGAGTCCCCAAACTGGAAGTGCGACTATCGGCAAAACAAAAGCCTGATATTTACGAACTGATCGGCGATCGCTATACCTTGGGACGCAGCAGCAGTAAATGTGACATTGTGGTGCAGACCCCATTGGTCAGCCAAGTTCACGCCCAGTTGGTGCGAGACAGCAAGCAAAAAAAATCGCAATTTGTAATTACCGATCTAAATTCAACCAACGGCATTTATCGTCGTCGCCAACGCCTGAAATCTTCGCCCTTGCGTCACAATATGGCGATCACGTTGGGCCCACCCGAGCTAGAAGCTGCCGTTACCCTGCGCTTTATCGATCCCCCACCTTGGTATATTCGCACTTTGCAATATACGGGCATCGGCATTGCCAGTGCTGTGGGTTTATTGGTTTTAGCGATCGCGATCGAAGTCAGTAAAGTTCCCGATGTGCGCCCCTTACCTGTCAGCCAACAGGGCCCCGTTGAGGTCTTATCAGGCGATGGAACCACATCCATTGGACCTGAGGATATTGCCAAACATACAGAGTTAGCCCATCTCAACGAATTCGGGCAACTCTTGCCCAAAGCAGTAATTGCTTCCGAAGATACTTCTTTTTATTGGAATATTGGCGTCGATCCGATTGGGGTTTTACGCGCCCTGGTAACGAATGTACGCAGTGGATCGCTGCGGGAAGGAGCCAGTACGATTACGCAACAACTCGCGCGTAACCTCTTAGGTCGCACCTATGTGGGAAAAGACGATTCAGCAGGACGCAAGTGGCGCGAAGCCGCAGCCGCCATTAAGCTGACCTTGAACTACAGCAAAGACGATCTATTGACGATTTATCTCAATCGCGTTTACCTCGGTAATGGGGTCTATGGCTTTCAAGATGCGGCAAAGTTATATTTCAACAAATCAGCTTCGGAACTCGATTTGTCAGAAGCTGCTACCCTCGCAGGAATTTTACCTGCACCTGAGGTAATCAATCCATTTAAGAATAAACAACTCGCCATTGAATATCGCGATCGCATTCTCAATCGCATGGCAGAGCTGGGCGTTGTCAAGGAAGAGGATGCGGAACGGGCAAGACGTTCCATTTTGCGATTGAACTTGGATGCTAAGAGCAAAGTGCAGGGCACGATCGCACCCTACTTTTACGGCTATGTGTTTGACGAAATGCAAGAAATCTTGGGTGAAAATTTTGCCAGAGAAGGCAATCTGATCGTAGAGACCAATCTGAATGTGGAGATGCAAAAAGCTTCAGATGCAGCGTTAAAGGAAGGTGTGGCTCGCGATGGTGGTGGTTATGGATTCAATCAGGGGGCGATCGTCACCATCGATGCCAAAGATGGTTCGATCTTAGCGATGACGGGTGGTGTCGATTTTAAAGCCAGTCAGTTCAATCGAGCCGCACAGGCAAGGCGTCAGCCCGGTTCCACCTTTAAGCTCTTTGACTATGCCGCAGCGATCGATCGAGGAATTTCACCCAATACAGTCTTCTCCTGTAGTTCTACACAGGGAATTGCGGGTTGTCACAATGGCGGATCGGGTAGCATCAATATGTATCGCGGCTTTGCGCTTTCTGAGAATGTTGTAGCCGTGCGGGTGGCTGAGTCTGCGGGGTTGGAGAATGTGATCGCAATGGCGCGGAAGTTGGGCGTAAAGTCCAAGATGGAACCGACCTCAAACCTAGTTTTGGGTGGTTTTGAGGTATCTATGCTCGAAATGGTGGGGGCTTACGGTGCGATCGCCAATCAAGGCGTTTACAATCAACCCCATGCGATCAAACGGATTCTCGACAGTCGCGATTGTAAAAATCCTAAAGACACAAAAACCTGTCGCGTAATTTTCGATGCTGCTCAAGACTTCCCACCGCGTCAAGCTGTCGATGCGAATCTCGCCAATACGATGATCGATCTGATGACTGGTACGGTGCAGTACGGCACAGGTCGCGCCGCTGCCATTCCGCAAGCAAGAGTGGTAGGCAAAACTGGTACAACTGATGACAGCAGAGATCTATGGTTCATTGGCATTGTCCCCAGCCGTCAGGTGGTAGCGGCGGTATGGTTAGGCAATGATGAAGGTGTGACATCGGGCAGTAGTTTTCTGGCAGCTCAAGTTTGGGGCGACTATATGAAAAATGCAATTCGCTAAAAGGTCTTCTTGGTTTCCATTGTGAGTGAGTTCTCCCCCCTTTTTTCAAGGGGGGCTGGGGGGGATCCTTGAAATTTATAGCGTTTCAGGTTTTCTCATCCCGAACTGACGTTATCCTAAATCGTCTAGGAGGATCTGGGATTTTGCCCCCTTCGACAAACTTAAGGCAACACGCTCAACGTAGGGATGTTGAAGCGCTACAACGCCTGCCTGATTGCCAAATACTTTATCTGAACTGTTTGTAACGACTGCGGCAGAAGTCGAGAGCGAACCTGTGATATTCCAGAGCATATCATTCTAAAATTCACGTTAATCTCTATGAAAATTCGTAGGCGGAATTTTTTGCAAATCGTTGGCGGGGCAACTGGAGCAGTTTTCAGCTCAGGGCTGAGTAGCAATGCCCAAGGTAAAAATTCCAAAATCGTAATTGGCTATCCAGCCGTCACCCCCGCCTTACCGCTCTACTTAGCCCTAGAAAAGGGCTACTTCAAGAAATTCGGACTGGATGTTGAAGCAATTGCCTTTGCGAATCCCCAAGAAGTGGTTGAAGGGATGATCTCTGGGAAGATTCAGGCGGCTGGCAATGGGGTGTCTTCAGGAAATTTAGCGATTGGCGAAGATAAATCGCCAGGCTTTTTCAAAATCATTTGCTCCAATATCAGCAATACCCAGTTCGTTCTCGAACAATTTGTTGTTGCGAGAGATAGCACAATTAAAGCAATTAGCGAACTCAAAGGGAAAAAAGTTTGTTCGGGTCTGGGCCCGCAGAATATTGCTTTAGCCAAGGCAATTCTTGCAAAGAATGGATATCCCAACGCTCAAATTTTGCCATTATCCTTTGACAAACATATCGGGGCGATCGCTTCGGGAGAAGTTGCTGCTGCCTATACGTTAGAACCGATCGGCACGGTCGGTCGCATTGAAGGAAAAACGCGTACCCTTGAAGCAGGTGTGGTTTCTAAATATATTCTCGGCGATCCTCTAGCGCCTTGGTTTGGAGGGTCAGCGGCGATCTCGACTAAATTTTTGAGCGAACATCCTGCGATCGCTCAAAAATTCATTACGGCTTATCGCATGGGTGTGGAGGAAGTGCGACGCAATCCTATCCTAGCCCGTCAATATTTGCCGCGTTATACCAAAATTAAACCTGCGCTGACCAAGCAAGTACCTTTGCCCGATTACAGGATGTTTGACGAATTCACAGCTAAGGATGTCGAGTACTTCCAACAATTTTTTGATTTCCTTAAAACTGAGAAAGTTCTCAGCCGTAAAGTGGAAGTGTTCCCTTTATTACTCAAAAAGGCAGCACTATCTTAAGGGCACCTCTAAAAATCAGTCAGAGACGAAAAACGAAAATAAAAAGAGAG
>NZ_JAZBJZ010000206.1:0-4222 GCF_036349135.1 Tumidithrix elongata BACA0141 | reverse complement strand
ATCTCGCCTTCTAACTGTTTTGTTATTATCTATTATTTCCAAACAAGTCTAATGCTTGGCGCATCCGCAACTCATCAACTTGAATTTTGCTGTTTTGCTCTTCCTTAAAGCGATCGGAAATTAGTGTAATCAAATGAATGTTCTTTTTTAGGGCAATCTGCTTGATAAAAGTCATACTGTCATTGCAAAGATTGCTTATAAAAGTGTCTTCAATATGCAGTTCGATCTTGCCAGATTCGATTTTAGCAAGATCGAGAATATCATTAATCAATTGCAGTAAGTGTTGACCGCTACGCTCAATCGTTTGCAACGATTTCTTTTGGCGATCGTTTAACTCGCCTAAGACCTCATCTTGTAAAGCTTCTGATAGACCCAGAATCGCATTAAGTGGCGTGCGTAATTCGTGACTCATGTTGGCTAAAAACTCGTCTTTAAGACGGGTTGCACGGGCTAAGTCGAGATTACTGAGCATGAGTTGGTCGTTGGTTTGCTGTAACTGCTTCTCGCTTTGCTGGAGTGCCGCAGTTCGCTGTTCTACCCTATCTTCTAATTCTTGATTGAGCGCCATCAAAGCTTGTTCTGCCAATTTTCGTTGTGTAATATCTTCTTTTAGGGCTTGAGCTAGATTCCGCAATTTTAGGTGTAATTCAATTCGTGCGATGACTTCTTCTTGCTGAAACGGTTTGGTAATGTAGTCCACAGCTCCCAGACTAAATCCCTTAACCTTATCTTCTGTGCTTGCTAGAGCGGTCATGAAGATAATGGGAATATCGCGGGTGAGTTCTGACTCTTTGAGTTGTTTACAAGTTTCAAAGCCATCTATACCCGGCATCATAACGTCTAGCAAGATCAGAGAAGGCATCGCTTTCTTGATTTTTTGAATACCGCTACTGCCATCCATTGCGATTAAGGTCTTATATCCAGATAAGTCCAGCATTTGCACTAATACTTTAATATTGGCAGGATTATCTTCAACGATAAAAATAACCGATGGCTTATCCGTTTTCATAAAACCTTCTTAATATGAATAGAATTAATTTATAAGTTGCAAAATACCTTTTTCATCAAATGATTGTGTTAGTTCTACTAATCTAACAGAGAACCATTGGTACTGAGGATCTAATCGTTTAATACGCTCGGCTTCTTGCTCGATCGCTTGAAAATCTCCGACCTCAAGAGCCTCTTGGATGGTTATGAGTTCCTGAACGGGCGGAATTTTTCGATCGCTAGGAGTTTGGTCAAATTTTATGTCTGGCGATCTTGTATCTGAAAGGCTCTTGGCATAGATCCAATCTAGGTGAAGATATTGCTTGAGCTTTTCTAATAAAGCTGTAGTGTCAACTGGTTTGGGCAAAAAGTCAGTACAGCCTGCTTCCTGACTTTTAATCTGCTCTATGGGCAAAATACTGGCAGAGATCGCAATAATGGGTAGTTTCTGAAACGTTGGTAGCTCTCTAAGCTTTTGCGTCATGGCATACCCATCAAGCACGGGCATAATCAAATCTGTAAGAATCGCATCTATAGGATTGGAGGTTGCCATCGTAATGCCCTGCTCGCCATTAGCCGCTTCTAAGACCTTAAAACCCCAAGATTCTAACATTTTGCTGAGGACACTGCGATTAATCCATTGGTCATCGACGACCAAAATTGTGCGCTTTTGCCCCCTATAACCGATGACGCGATCGCTCTTAATGCTTGTAGGGATAGAACCAGTTTGCGCGGCGATCGTAGCCGTAATTTCTGGCAACTCTAGATCGAACCAAAAGCGACTGCCCAGATTTAATTGGCTCTCGACGCTAAGACTTCCTCCCATCATCGCCACCAGCTTCTGAGAGATGGCTAGTCCAAGTCCAGTTCCTTCTGGACGATTTTGTCGATCGCCAACCTGCTCGAATGGCTGAAATATTTGCTCTAAGTTTTGGGAAGCAATGCCTTTACCTGTATCGGCGATCTCAAAACGAATTTTTGCGATCGAGTTTGGTTGTGATATTTGCGATCGATGGAAGCTTTCTAACGGTTCCAAATCTTTAGATTCCCAAGCTTCGATCGCCTCAACTTTCATAGTGACACTGCCGCGATCGGTAAACTTAATCGCATTCCCCAAAAGGTTTAATAATACTTGTCGCAGGCGTTGGTCATCGACAAGCACGCTCAAGGGCAAATTATCAGAAACTTCATAGTTGAAAATCAAGTTTTTTTCTTCGGCTTTAATGCGACAGATTTGCGCAACACCAATCAAAAAACGAGAGAATTCTATACTTTTGGGCAAAAGCTCTAATTTTTGCGCTTCGATTTTTGATAGATCGAGAATCTCGGAAATCAGATCGAGTAGATGGTTCCCGCATTGATAAATAATTTGAAGCCCTTCTTTTTGTTTTGCGGTAAAGCCAGAATCGAGTAAGAAAATCTGAGTATAACCAAGAATGCCATTGAGAGGAGTTCGCAGTTCGTGACTCATATTGGCAAGAAAGGTGCTTTTGGCGCGATTGGCTTCTTCAGCTAGTTCCTTTGCCTTTTGCAAGGCTAGTTCGTTGGCTTTGCGATCGCTGACATCAATTGCCATTGAAATAATTATCCGTCTACCGTCAGCAATGCGACCTAAAGGCGCAGAGTGAAAGTCCCAGATTCGAGTTGAGCCATCTCGTACGGTAATTGTAAACTCGCCTTCATGACGAATGTCATTGATTTCATAAATCTGCTCGATCGTGGTTAGCACAGATGCAGGGTTCTCTCCATAGACTTTTTTTACCCAAGCAGAAATCGTGGGGATATCTTCAAGGCTATAACCGCTTATTTCGCTCCAAGCTTGATTGAGCTGCAAAACCTCTCCACCTTCGGCATGAATGATCGTGGGGAGGGGAGCATTCACAATCGCACGTCTAAATCTTTCTTCACTTAGTTTTAACTCAAGCTCCGCTCGCCTTTGCTCGGTAACATCGATCGCCATTGAAATTGCAGTGAAGTTATTGCTTTCAAAAGGATAGGGTAATAGAGCAGAACCAAAACGCCAAATTCGCTGGGAACCGTCACGAGCAGTAATCGCAATTTCTTGTTCGTGGCGATCGTTGGTTTGCCAAGCGGCAGTTTGGGGATTAAGGAATGGCAAGCTTTCTAAACAAAAACGATCAGTCCATGCGGTGATTTCTTGAATATCAGACTCGGCATAGCCAGCTTGATCGATCCAAGCTCGATTGATTTCCAATACTTTATTGTCTTTTGTATAAAAGATAATCGGGAAGGGAGCGTTGATGATTGCCAAGCGAAAACGTTCTTCGCTTTGCTGAAGCGCTCGCTCTGCTTGTTTGCGACTAGTGATGTCTTGAAAAGAGGAAACCAAAAACTGCACGGAACGATCTTCGGCACGATAGCAAGATACATTCATATGGGTATATGCCAGAGAACCATCTTTACGAATAAAGCGCTTTTCTAATTCGTACCCATCGATTTCACCATCGATCAGACGCTGAAACTTCTCTAGATTTGCGGCAAGGTCTTGAGGATAGGTCATTTCTACCCAAGACATCCCACATAGTTCGGTTTCGCTATAGCCCAGCATTTCGCTGAGTTTACGATTGACCCGTAACCACTGCTGTTGCACTGAACTGATTGCAATACCGAGTACGCCTGCATCAAATTGTGATTGGAAGAGAAATGCCTGTTCTCGTATTTCTTTTTCTGCGGCTTTGCGGCGCTTTTCGGAATCCGCTAAAGCTAGAGACATGGCAAGATCTTCGGCTAGCTCGTTCAGTAAAGCAATCACGTCATCTGCAAAATAATTTACTTCTGAGGCATAAAACATGATCGCACCAATAGTTTCCCGATCGATACGGAGGGGAATGGTGACGTTAGATTGAATGCCATGCGCGATCGCGATCGAATGCCAAGATACAGTTCTTGAATCGGCTAAATAGTCATTGACGATCACAGGATACTTTTCGCGGATGGCAATACCCGTTGGACCGTAAGCAATGGGCAATGCGGGATCGATAGAGATTTGGATGTTTTTAACGTACTCGATCGCCTCACCAGCCACCGCTGCAATCTCTACCATCTGATTATCTGGATTCACAATGCCCACCCAAGCTAACCGAAAGCCACCATCCGCGATCGCGATCTCACAAATTCTGTTTAATAGACTTGTTTGGAAATAATAGATAATAACAAAACAGGTAATTGCTCAACCTAGGTAAATTGACAAAAGCAGCAAAGCTGATAAAGTAAA
>NZ_JAZBJZ010000205.1:0-4455 GCF_036349135.1 Tumidithrix elongata BACA0141 | reverse complement strand
TACGAAGTATTCTTTGCTTCATCAGACCCCGTTGCATTTCATTCTTGAATTGGCGGGTTTATACAGCAATTTATGGATCAAACCTCCTTACTTACGATCTATATGGTTTGCGATCGCCATCCCCAAAAAACATTTGAAATTATTCGTATTTTGGAATAGCGATCACTTTCAGGAGATGAATTGTTGATGTGATCGCCCCCAACACAAACAATCACATCAAAACAGCGATCACTATTTCAATAAACGAATAAATCCTGCTTGTTCAAAATGATGATCGCTTGTCAGAGATTCAGGAATTTTGCGTTCTTGCATGACAATGAAACTAGAACAGTCAACTAGACTCCATTCTTTATCTGGTCTGTTGATTAAGAGTTCCCATGCTTTTGTATCGATCTCTTTGCTGATATGGATAACTTCTACATAGGGAGAAGTTTTTAGACTTTGGATAAAGGTGATCGCTTTTGGTCTAGGTATGCGAAGTGGGCTAGAAAGTAGAGCAACAAGCTCTGTAACGATATAGCTTGTAGTGATGATTTTGTGTTTTTGAGAACGCGCATTTTGATATGTCGTCGCGCTGAGAGAGTGAAAAGGCTGACTGATATCTATCAGATTTGCCCAGCCTGATGTATCGATAAATAGCTCAGACATTATGGGTTTCTAGTAATTCTTGTCCAAGATAGCGATCGTGATTTGCGCCCCAATCGGGAATGTCGCTCTGGAAAGCGCCGATAAATTCTTCTAAAGGATCGTCAGCAAAGGCTTGTATAGTCTGTCCCAGTAATTTAGTGATTAGTTCTTGTGGGGATTGTCCTGCTTTTGCAGCGGCTTTTTGCAAAGGCTCGTAAATATTTTGTGGTAGCTCTAGAGTTATTGTGGTCATGGTTTTAGCCAAAGTAGCCTTTAGTATTCATTTTAGCAGATCGCCCATAATCTCTATCACAAAGCGATTGCCTCAATCATCCATACTTTCACCACACAAGCTATCACTTTCAGCAACCTTTTAGAAAATATATCGTTGAAGCGATCGCCTAAAAATCACGACTCACGGTTATAGCAATCGCTTTTAGAGGATAGATTGTTGGTGCGATCGCCGATAAGCCTCAGTATTTTGGGATTTGTTACAGGGCTAATTTGTGGATAAAACCGATACGAATCAGTTTAACTAAGCCATGTATCATCTAAGCTGTAATAGATCCGCAAGAAATCCGCCCAATCGACATGAGCAATCAAACCTCAAAAATCACCTATACCTTTACCGATGAAGTTCCAGCCCTAGCCACCTATTCCCTATTACCCATTGTTCAAGCTTTTACGCAGGCGGCAGATATTGAGGTTGAACTCAAAGATATTTCTCTTGCAGGGCGGATTATTGCTAATTTTCCTGAATATTTAACCGAATCGCAGCGTCAACCTGATGCCCTTGCCAGACTGGGAGACTTGGCAAAATCACCCAGCGCCTATATCATCAAGCTCCCCAATATTAGTGCTTCCCTGCCGCAGTTAACAGCAGCGATCGCTGAGTTACAAGCCAAGGGTTACAACATCCCCAACTATCCTGCCGATCCCCAAACTGACGAAGAGAAGGCGATTAAAACGAAATATTCTAAGGTGTTGGGCAGTGCTGTTAATCCTGTATTGCGCGAAGGCAATAGCGATCGCCGCGTCGCATCAGCCGTCAAAGAATTTGCCCAAAAGCATCCTCACTCCGTTGGCGCATGGACAAAGGATTCTAAAACCCATGTGGCGCATATGACTGAAGGCGATTTCTACGGTAGCGAGAAATCGGTGGTAATTCCCAAAGCAGGTGTAGTCAAGATTGAACTAACCAAAGCCGATGGTTCCACTCAAGTTCTCAAGGAAAAAACTACTGTACTGGAAGGCGAAGTCATTGATGCTGCGGTGATGAGTGTCAAGGCTCTGCGAGATTTTTACGCTGAGGAAATTGCCAAGGCAAAGGCAGAGGATATCTTGCTGTCTCTCCATGTCAAGGCGACGATGATGAAGATCTCTGACCCGATTCTATTTGGTCATGCGGTGACGGTCTATTATCAAGATGTATTTACCAAATATGCCGATATCTTCGCAAAACTGGGAATCAAGCCGAATAACGGTTTAGGCGATGTTTACGCCAAAATTGAATCTTTACCTGCTGAACAAAAAGAAGCGATCGCCGCAGATTTGCAAGCGGTTTATGAAAAGCAGCCGCGTCTGGCGATGGTCAACTCCGATAAGGGGATTACCAATTTGCACGTTCCCAGCGATGTGATTATTGACGCATCCATGGCGGCAACCATTCGTACTTCTGGCAAAATGTGGGGTGCAGATGGCAAGGCTTACGACACCAAGGCAATGATTCCCGATCGCTCCTATGCCACGATTTATCAAGCCTGTATCGAATATTGTCAGGAAAACGGAGCCTTTGATGTCACCACAATGGGCAATGTCGCCAATGTGGGCTTAATGGCTCAGCAAGCTGAAGAATACGGCTCCCACGATAAGACCTTTGAGATTTCTGATGATGGCGTAGTGCGCGTTATGGATGAAACAGGGGCTGTTCTAATTGAGCATCCTGTTGCTAAGGGTGACATCTGGCGGATGTGTCAAACCAAGGACTTGCCGATTCAAGATTGGGTCAAACTTGCTGTCAATCGTGCTAGAGCGACAGGAAATCCGACGATTTTTTGGCTAGACGAACATCGCGCCCATGATGCGAATCTGATTACCAAGGTCAAGACCTATTTGCCAGACCATGACACCGCAGGGCTAGATATTCAGATTATGTCACCTGTGGCGGCAATGAAATTTACCTGCGAACAAATTAAAGCAGGCAAAAATGCGATCTCCGTGACTGGCAACGTCTTGCGGGATTATCTCACGGATTTATTCCCAATTCTCGAACTCGGTACTAGTGCCAAAATGCTCTCGATCGTGCCATTGCTCGCGGGTGGTGGACTGTTTGAAACGGGTGCGGGTGGCTCTGCTCCGAAACACGTTCAGCAGTTTCTGGAAGAAGGTCATTTACGTTGGGACTCCCTCGGAGAATTTTTAGCGATCGCGGTTACGCTCGAAGACCTCGGACGCAAAACCAACAATGAGAACGCAACGATCTTGGCAAAAGCCCTAGATCGAGCCAACAGTCTCTATCTCAACAACGATAAATCACCCTCCCGCAAGATCGGCGGTATTGATAATCGCGGCAGTCATTTTTATATCGCGCTTTACTGGGCGCAGGCTCTAGCAGAACAGAGTCAGAATTTGGAATTGAAGTCAAAATTTGCCCAGTTGGCGCAAGTCTTGACAGACAAAGAAAGCCAAATTCTTCTGGAATTGAGCGCCGCTCAAGGTCAATCCGTAGATATCGGCGGCTATTATTTCGCCGATCCCGATCAAGCTAGCCAAGCAATGCGCCCTAGCCAGACGCTAAATGAGTCGATTCATGCGCTCCATTCATACTAAGTTCGACAATTAATGCCAAAACAACAAATGGCGTAGCCATTTGTTGTTTTTAACACCCTTAATGGGCAATAAATCATTACTTGTTTAGCGCTACCTAGCCAAGCGGCGCTAAGGGATTTGCCCGAAAATACTATACCAATAAGCTCAACGTTGGTTGAGCAAAGTCGAAGCTAACGTTGGAACTTTAAGTTATGGCAAATCCCTGACCTACCAAGTTGTGGCTCTCACTTGTTCGGAAGTGTAAGAAAGTGAGCGTGCAAACAATCGAATTAAGCACTCCTTTGAGGTTAATGGCATCACCAGCACCAAAGTCAAGAATGCTATCTCCAGCTTCGTTGATATTGTTGAACTGGAAGGTATCGTTACCCGTGCTGCCCACTAAGACATCTTTGCCTTTACCGCCGATTAGGGTGTCATTACCCGCACCACCCGAAATATACTCATTCGCATCGGTTCCCAATAACGTATCGCTCCAGCTAAACCCAAAGAGATATTGAGAACTTTGAGCAGCAGTAGGATTGCTAGCGTAGCTAATCAGCGCATTGCCCATATCCGTCAATCTCCAATCTTTACTTGCCGCCATGACGCGATCGAGGGAATCGGCAACCACTTCTACACCTTTAATCTCTGCGGGTCAATTCCTCGCCGCTCTGCGGTGTAAAATGTAGGAATGAGTGAGTACATCCATCCATAAAAGACCTAACGTAACGGTTTTGCTTTACCATTTGGTGTTTCCAGCAAAGTATAGAAAGGCTATATTCGACGAGAATGTTGATGAAGTCTCACGAGAAGCGTGTCTAGAGATCGAAAAGCGTTACGAGGTCAAATTTGTGGAGATAGGAGCAGACAAAGATCATGTGCATTTTTTAGAGCAATCAGTACCGAGCTACAGTGTGACCAAACTTGTGACAATGATCAAAAGCCTAACCGCGCGTGCTGATTGACTGAGAGAGTGTTTGAGAAGTTAAGCAAGACGTTTTAGGAGGATTTGAATCATCC
>NZ_JAZBJZ010000204.1:0-4467 GCF_036349135.1 Tumidithrix elongata BACA0141 | reverse complement strand
TTTACATCTCGCCTTCTAACTGTTTTGTTATTATCTATTATTTCCAAACAAGTCTGTTATAACCACTATTCGAGCCAGCATCGTTATAACAAAATCTGGTTCCCTTGAGGTCAGCGAAAGTAGATCGATGGCTGGCAGTATGGACGACGATATCCGCAAAATAGATCGGTAAATTTTGATAGCGATCGCCTTGCATCACAGGAGCTGCTAGCAACTGAAGCGGTCGGGCAGCTTGGCGGTTGTGTCTGAGTAGAGGCAGTCCGCAGAGAAAGGCTAAATCCAGTTGGTGATTCTGTAGTAATGGGTCGTCAAGCGGATCGCAGCTTCCCTCGATAATTTCTACTTCTAAATGGGTATGACGGCGAATCGCTCTGGCAACAGCTTGATAAAACCAAAATAAGTTCGGTGACAGATAGGAAACAATCAGAAACTTACCTGTGGGCATAGCGGGGCAATTTAACTTACTTTTACCACGTTTACGCGATCGCCATAGCCAAGCGACAAACCCTTTCTATTATATTTGTGCTGATGATTGTCTGCGATCGCGATCGGACCTAGTCGATTATAGCGGCGTGCTAGTTTGCGAATCCAATCTGTAGAGACCCCCATGGTTTCGGCAACTTGTTCAGTTGTCATTGGCATATCGGTGCGGCTGAGCAATTGAATGATCTGCCAGTAATTCTTTTTTTTAGGTTCTTGACAATCTTGATAGCGTTGATTGAGTTGCGAACTGTCTAGATGAGGAACAATTTGGATGCGCGAACGAGACATGGTGTGACCTCTCAAACGTTTACTAAAATACTTATGGAATATTTATGGCTGGTTTCTATTTTGTTCAAAGGCAGGCAAGTCAGCCAATTTGACCAAACCGATCAGCCCAATGCAACTCGCAGCAAGGGTGAGTGGATTCAACGCGCTACTATCGAGCACGATATAGATCCCCAATCCAATCAAAACATAAGGAACGAAATTGCTACCGTATTGCGTGAGTAGATCGGCAATTCCGGGTTGGCGGGTGAGTTGATAGGTGGCAAAACACCAAACCCCCACGAGAATTAGGAAGATGCCCACAGTCACGAGTAAGTTGTCTAAGTGACTATTCGCAAACATCGGGACATAGATACCAATATTGTCGCTACCGTTGGCGATCGTAATCGATGCCACGCTGCAAGCTTGAGGAGAGAAAATATTGCTGAAAATAGAAGCAGGGCGCGCGATCGCAATTTCTTCTTTGCCTTCATCCTCAGTATCGCGATCGGAAGTAAATAACTGTTTGAGTCCTAGTGCGATTGGAACTAACCCCAGTAGCCCGATCGCATTTTGTGGAAGGATCATGCCGCCAAAGAAGCCCGGAAGACTGGCAAGGAGTAAAACACAGAAGCCCAGATATTGACCAAAGACAATGTGGCGACTGCGAAATGTAGCGTTCACTTGCGAAAATAACAGGGTGAGGATAACCAGATCGTCAAGGTTTGTAGCGGCAAAAGCGGTTATTCCTGCGGGAATTGTTGTTAGTAACCAACTCATTTTTTTGTCCTTAATTTCATTTGCCAGCGATCTGACAATATTTTTTTGATTGCATGCTCAGGCATGGGATGAGAATTAAAATCGATCGGCGCGTTTAGCCAACTCTTCTATTGCTTACGTCTGGAATTAAACTGGCTCTGATTTCGTTGAGGCATAGTTGTTGCTCTCTCACAATGCGCGTTAACTCGGCAATTTGTTGTTCTTGGAGGGAGTCCATTTTTTCATGAAGCCATTCGATGTCTTGTCCAGACTTGAGATTTATTTGATGGTCGTATTCAGCATCCTTGCGATCGACATCTGATTGACGATTCTGACTCATCAAAACAATCGGAGCGGTATAGGCAGAAGCAAACGAAAATACGAGATTGAGCAAAATGAAGGGAGATTCATCCCAATGGGGGAAGCCGGGCAATAGATTCATGCCAATCCATACGGATAGAATCGTAGATTGCACGATCAGAAATGACCAAGACCCGACTTTGGCAGCTAACTTATCCGCCAGCCACTGACCTAGGGTTGGCTTACCACTGTCGAATTGTTTATATCCTGATGGGCGCTTTCTGGGGCGAGAAGGTGTGGTATTTCTATCTGAGATGAAGTCCGTAATTGATTTAATAGAGAACATTTGCTTATTTCCTTTAAATTGAAGCTTGTTGCGATTTCATTTGGATATCTCGATAAGTTCAATGTAAAAGACTTCACCAATAGGTGCAAATATTCTTTATTCTTAAAACGATAAGTTGAAGTGATTAAAGACAATTCGCTAAAACCCACATACAGAAAGAATGATGCTAAAACGTTGGCTTAGACTCTGCTCAGCCAACTTTTGCAGAAGCTAATAAGCTGTGTCGGACTGAATTGAAGCCCATGCAGGCAAGATGCCTGCGCTACAAATTTGGGATTGCTATATTTCTTAGAAGCATCAATTTGATAAACCAAAGTTATCGTTATACGAAAAAATACTATTTGTTTCTATCGATGACATGACTTAAGGTGAAACTATACCAACCTAGAGCGATCGCATGCCAATTCCAGCAAGTAATTCAGTCAATCTAGAAGTTGCCAATAGTGCGGAATTCCTTCGCTTTATAGGAGCAGTGATGAGTTCGCTCCCTATAAAGTCAAGAACGGAGGCATCTAATTCTAATTGGAAAATATCGGCATTTGAATATTCAGGAAAACCCATGAAACTCTTTAAATTTACTCTAGTTGCTTTAGTCCTCTTGCTTAATTTAATTATTAATCCGCCTGCTTGGGCAAACAAGGATTTTACAAAAGGCGCTGACTATGTTGAGGTGACTGAATCCATCAATCAGCTTCAGCAAGTGAAAGACACTCCCGATCTCGGTGGATATACACCCGAACAGTTTCAACAGCAATTGGAACAGTTACAGGCTCAGAAACTCGTGATGGAAACTGCGAGAAAACGGGCGCAATGCCACAACGAAACAACGGGAACCCTAGCAGTCTATGCGAACCTGCCGAAAAAATCTCCTACGCAGCTTTACTTCTTAGGGGCTGGTCAGACGACCGATGATGATTGGGACTGTGATGGCATATTCTTACCTGTAGGTGCGAAAGTCGTTCTTCCCCCAAGTACCGAAGTACAGGAATTAACGGAAGCGATCGCAGTCAAGTTTGTGGATGGCACGCAGTCGATCGCTAGAACCAATCCCACGACAAGTGCAATTGAATTAAGTGTTGCTCCTGCCCATGTGTTCAAAACTGGTGAAACCACTCCTTGGACAATTCCCACCTTATCCCAAACGGATATTGATGCCACAATTCCCAGTCAAGAGCTTGTGGACTAGATGTTTTCGAGCTTAGGATTGTGGATTAAATCACCTGCAATTCCAAGCACTAAGAGTCATTGATTAAAGTGCTAATTACTGGTCAAGAACAACACTTTTTAATCAATCTACGATTCTTAGAGATCAGGTCAATCGCCATGTAATCGGAGGAATGGATATGGAACAAATAGCGAGCTACCTAAAAGAAGGATTGTCGCTGAATATGGCAGGAGTTTTCTTAGCACTGATAGCCTTGGAAATCGTGCTCTCGGCTGATAACGCAGTTGCTTTAGCTGCCCTCGTTCAAAATATGGAAGACCCAGCACATCAACGGCGAGCCTTAAATTGGGGACTAGTTTTTGCTTTTGGGCTTCGCGCCCTGTTGCTGTTGACGACAACTTGGGTAATTCAGTTTTGGCAATTTGAGTTATTGGGGGCTTTATACCTCCTCTGGTTAGCGTTTAAACATTTTTGGGAGCGATTTGCAGACAGCAACCTTGACGCTGAAACTTGGCGAAATGAAAAAAAGCCACCTGATTCTTTATGGCAAGTGGTTCCAGCGATCGCCCTTACAGATCTTGCCTTCTCCCTAGACAGCATTACGACCGCAGTTGCCATTTCTGATCGCCTGTGGCTCGTTTTAGCAGGTGGCATCATGGGTGTAATTGCACTGCGATTTCTAGCGGGTTTATTTGTGGAGTGGCTAGCAAAGTTTGCTTACTTGCAAGATGCCGCATACTTAACTGTAATGACGGTGGGTTTCCGCCTTCTGGGTAAGGCAGTGATGCCATCAGATTATTTAATGCCCGAATGGATGATGCTGGCAACAATTGCTATTCTATTTAGCTGGGGTTTCTCTAAACAGGTTGCACCAGAGATCCAAGAAGATTGAGCGATCTTCGAACATAGCGACCCCAATGTCAGTCAGTCAGTTACTTGTAAACGAATTTTTCGCGATCGCTATAATTCTTAAGCAAATATTAAATTCCCAGTCAAGCTGTAGTAATCACTATTGACATTACTTAACAATTTGATACAATTGCAGATGTAAGTTAAATCTTGCAAATACTTCTTAACTTAAAGGTATCAGAATCAATGACCACTACAGTACAAAGACGCGAAAGCGTTAGTCTGTGGGATCAGTTCTGCA
>NZ_JAZBJZ010000203.1:0-4524 GCF_036349135.1 Tumidithrix elongata BACA0141 | reverse complement strand
TCTTGTGGCTTTGAACCCCCTCGAAGCATTATTTCCTCTAAGTTGAGCAATTACGCGAAAAGTTTAGAAAATACCGTTCTATTCCCAGTTTTTGCGAATTTCTGCTGGTCAGTCAAATAGAATCGTATGTTGAGCAATATCACAAGCTGGAGCAGGGCGATCGCTGGCAGTTACAAACCTGCGATCGGATGGATGGTAAGATCGCTTTACAGAGTCTCAACATAGAGCTACCCATGTCAGAAATCTATCGTCGTGTGAATTTCTCTAGCGATATCAACGTTTAACGATTCTCTCAAACTAGAAACGCATCAATCTGTCCAAGTGGCTAACATTGCCAGAACTTCGTCGCACCAATCAATCCAGCCTTGCTCGAAGTTAATGCCTCGACGGAGCGTGAGATAGGCAAAACGAAATGGAAGGGGGCAGTCTTTAGGAGAAGCAAAAAATCTGCTCTCGATCGCTTGGTAAGCCGTAAGTTGCAAAACATGTAATTGACGATGGTCTTGAATCTTTTGCACGATCGCCTCTTGGGGAATCAGATAACCCGCGTAGATTTTAACTAAAAATTCATCTTTGCTGGGTGCAACCTCGCTCGATTGCAAAAGCCAAGTTTTTAGATGAGACAGCCCCCGATCGGTTACAGAGAATATCTTTTTGTCTGGTCGTCCTTCTTGGGCGATCGCTTCTGCTGCAATCCAGTTTTGCTGTTCTAGTTTGGTTAACTCTCGATAGATCTGTTGGTGCGTGGCTTGCCAAAAAAATCCAACCGAGCCGTCAAATTGTTTAGCAAGATCGTAACCACTTTTCGGTTCTTGAATCAGGGAAACCAAGAGAGCGTAAGCAAGAGACATATTTTTGCAGGTTTAGAAATTAAATGAAAGGCAAGGGTTGACATATGCACTTAGTTGAGTATACATTGTTTGATATATTCAACTAAGTGCATATTGAACCAGTTTTATATGCACTTAGTTGAACCCAAGGCTTCACTTTATACAGACCCTCAACTTGCGATTAGGTAACTAAAATCATGAATACTTCTCAAACAGAACTTCACGTTATTTTTGGTACGGGTGCATTGGGAATGGCGATCGCGCATCAACTGGTGGCAAAAGGCAAACAAGTGCGGCTGGTAAATCGCAGTCACAGCTTGCAGTTACCTCAAGGAATGGAACTGGCGATCGGGGATGCTAGCGATCCCAGCTTTACGCAGAAAATTTGCCAAAACGCAGAGGTGATTTACCATTGCGCAGGTCCTAGATATAGCTTTAAAGCTTGGGTTCAGGAATTTCCACCCTTACAACAAGGCATTCTCGCTGGCGCGATCGCCAGTGGAGCAAAGTTGATCTATGGCGACAGCCTCTATGGCTATGGCAAAGTTAAGGAACCCATGCGTGAAGATTTGCCCTATGCCGCCCATACCAACAAGGGCAAGATGCGGGCAGCGCTAGCAGAAACCTTGATGAAAGCCCATCGTGCAGGAAAAGCAAGGGTAGCGATCGCAAGGGCTTCAGATTTCTATGGTGAAGGCGTTCTCAATTCTGTCTTTGGCGATCGCGTGTTTATTCCTGCTTTACAAGGCAAGACTGCTGAAGCGATCGGGAACTTGGATCTGCCTCACACCTATACCTACATTCGAGATCTTGCTAAAGCGATGATCGTTTTGGGAGAACGCGAGGAAGCGATCGGGCAAGTTTGGCACGTTCCTAATGCCCCGACGATTTCCACCAGAGACATGCTCAATCTTCTTTTTGAAGAATTGGAATTGCCTGCAAAAATGAATGGCATGGGTAAACTGATGATGCGGATTGGTGGTTTCTTTATTCCCGAAGCGGCGGAATCCGTAGAAATGATGTATCAATTTGAGCATCCCTTTATTGTCGATAGCTCCAAATTTGTCAAGACTTTTGGTGATATTGCAACGCCACATCGCCAAGCAATTCGCAATACAATTGCATGGTATCGTCAATATCTGCAAACCCAGATGGAACAACAGGGAAATCGCAAAGTTCCCCAATCTGCGCAGAAAATTGTCAGAACGTAATGTCAACCCCATCGCTGAATGCAAACCTATGACTATCATCGATCCTAGCCAAGTCCCTAGTCGTATTGGTACGAACTATCCCGATCTCTTTAAGTCAGTGGTCGCTGGACGTGAAAAAAAACGATTGGGCGACGCCGCAGGACTCAAAAATTTTGGCGTAAATTTGACAACTTTACCCCCAAAATCTCGATCTGCACTGCGTCATTGGCATACCAAACAGGATGAATTTATCTATGTTCTATCGGGAGAATTAACCCTTATCACCGATGAAGGAGAGACGATTTTGCAGGCAGGTCAAGCGGCAGGATTCCCTGCGGGTTTGGCAAATGGGCATTGTCTCTATAATCACAGCGAGGCGATCGCGAGTTATCTAGAAATCGGCGATCGCACGCCCGACGATTGTGCAGCCTATCCCGATGACGATCTTGTGGCTAAGGCTTCAGACCAAGGCTGGCAATTTACCCACAAAGATGGAACTCCCTATTCATCTTAAGAATTCTCAATTCAATCCATTAAATTCCCCAACAACATCATGACTGCAACAATTAAAACACAAGCATCTTGGGCAAAAGCGATCGCTCAGCCTGCTCAAGAATTTCCACTCACGCAACTATCGGTTATTTCTGGTTCAGTACCTGAAGGCCTAAGAGGTTCGCTCTATCGCAATGGCCCCGCCAGATTAGAACGAGGAGGCATGCATGTCGGACATTGGTTTGATGGTGATGGTGCGATTTTGGCTATCCATTTTGCCGATGGGCAAGCCCGTGCCACTTATCGCTACGTCCAAACCGCAGGATATCTCGAAGAAGAGAAAGCCAACCGATTAATCTATGGTAACTATGGCATGACTCCCACGGGTTCGTGGTGGCAGCGTTTTGGCAAGTCATCTAAAAATGTGGCGAATACCTCAGTCCTTGCTTTGCCAGATCGGCTATTGGCTCTTTGGGAAGGTGGACTTCCCCATGCTTTAGATTTAGAAACGCTAGAAACGCAGGGTTTAGAAAATCTCGAAGGTCTTGACAATCATTTACCCTATTCTGCCCATCCAAAGCGCGATCCGCAAACAGGTGAGACTTACAACTTTGGAATTTCCTATGGCAAAAATGCCACTCTACATATCTATCGCAGCGATCGCCAAGGTAAGCTGCTACAAAAAAATCAAGTCACCCTATCGGGCTTACCGATGATTCATGATTTTGTCATGGCTGGGGAATATCTGATTTTCTGTGTCCCCCCTGTACGAATGAATCCTTTTCCTGTCCTGCTGAATTTACAGAGCTATAGCGATTCTTTGCAATGGAAGCCACAGGAAGGAACAGAAATTTTAGTCATCGATCGCCATAGTCTAGAATTGGTCAGTCGCAGCAATGCGGAGCCTTGGTATCAATGGCATTTTGGGAACGGCTACAGCGATCGTGATGGCAATGTGGTCTTTGATTTTGTGCGCTATGACGACTTCAGTACCAATCAGTTTCTCAAAGAAGTTGCTTCAGGTACAACCCAGACCGAAGCTAAGGGAGTTTTCACACAAGTCTGTCTAGACCCCAAAACTGGCGTAGTTTTGGAATCCTTGCCATTGTTAGATCGCAGCTCGGAATTTCCCAGTATTTCGCCTTTACAGGTTGGGCAAAAGTCTCGCTATACCTACCTCTCAGTTCGGAGTCCCCATGCATCGATCGGGCAAGAACTATTTGATGCGATCGCTCGGTACGACTATCAAACCCATCAACTTACCACTGCCGATCTAGGTGCTCACCGTTATCCGATGGAGCCTCTATTTGCCCCTAATCCTGCTAACCCCGATCGGGGCTGGGTGCTCACCGTGGTCTTTGATGGCGATCGCAAATGTTCGGAAGCTTGGATCTTTGATAGCGAATACCTCGATGGCGAGCCGATCGCACGCTTGGCATTACCCAGCATTATACCGATGGGATTTCACGGTACTTGGCGATCGCAGGGATAGCTAGATTCATCCCAGCTTGAATCCTGAGATTCCTAACATAAACTTTGCAGTAACTTTTGCAATGCCGAGCAGGCTAGCTCAAACTGATGTTCGATTTGTGTAACGAGATCGCCTAAATCCTGCAGTTCGTTTGCCTTGGCTTTGGTTTCTGTTGCTAAACAGCAATTTGCCAAACTTTGTAAGCCCAAAGCACTGCTGCTGCCTCTGAGGGTATGGGCATGATGCTTTACCATTGTACAGTTTCCAGCCTGCACGGCTTGCTTTAAATCGTTTAAAATTGTCGGCGCATCATGTTCTATAAATAGCGTAATTAATTCCCGCGCCAAATCGACATCTTCTAATGCCTCAATCGCCGTGGGATCGAGGATTTCTACCGAAGCCGCCGCTTCTACCATCCTATTTTCTGCGTTCGCAGGTTCTACTATCATTTGCCCACATTGACCGATCCTTTGTTCTAATACATTTAACCTAAGTACAGGACAAAAGATTGAGAGCATTAGAAAAGGCATCAGCGTTGAGT
>NZ_JAZBJZ010000202.1:0-4643 GCF_036349135.1 Tumidithrix elongata BACA0141 | reverse complement strand
CCTCATTTTCCTCAAATCCCTTCCTACTCTTGTTTGTATTTTTAGAGATGCCCTGTAGAGATTTCCTCGACCACTATTCAAGATGACTTAGGCTACAAGCGCTTGCTCTACGAGCGTTTGGATGTGCGGGAATATTGGGTAGTCGATGCTCACAAGGCTGAAGTATTTGCCTTTGCGATCGCCGATGGAGGCAGTGGAAGAATTACGCGATCGCAAGTTTTAGAAGGATTAGAAATCAGCACAGTAGAAGAAGCCCTACAACGCAGCCAGTCTGAGGATGACGGTGCGATCGCCAGATGGTTGCTACAAACCTTTAATGGATAAAAGAAATGACAGGCGATCTCGTAAATTTGCCTGAAGAAAGAATCTACTCTCATACGTGAATTTTGCCTGCTTGCACTTCAAAAATCTGTGCGGAATCTAGCCACTTGGCATCAAAGGAACCTAGATGGGTTGTGGTGATAATGGTCTGTACTCGATCTTCGATCGCATTTAATAGCTGGTTTTGCCTCAACAAATCTAACTCCGCTAAGACATCATCCAGTAATAACAGAGGTGGTTCGCCGATAATCGCTTCGATCAGTTCCAACTCGGCTAATTTCAACGCTAGCACCAAGGTTCGCTGTTGTCCTTGGGAACCATATTCGCGGGCAGGCGTCTCGTTAATCGTCAAATTGACCTCATCGCGGTGCGGTCCCACCAAACTCGTACCCTGTCGTTGCTCGACGATCGCCTTCTGCTGAATCTGCGCTAAGAAAGCTTGCTGTACCTGCTCGACTGTATCGCTGTCGGCAAACTCAAATTTTGGGGTATAGGTAATCTGTAACTGTTCGCTGCCCCCACTGATCGCTTGATGCCATTTCTGCGCGATCGGGGTGAGGCGTTGTACCAGACGCGATCGCCTGCGGGTCAGCCTTGTGCCCGTAGTGGCAAGTTGGGCATCCCAGAGCGATAGTTGTTGCGGATCGAATGTCACCCCACCCTGACGGATCGACTTGAGCAAAGCATTGCGCTGGCGTAAAACTTGATTGTATTGCTGGAGCAAACTCGTATAGATCGGCTCCAGTTGTACCAAAACCGTATCTAGCCAAGTGCGCCTACACTCAGGACTGCCGCGTACCAAATCGAGATCGAGGCTGGAAAACATCACCGCATTTACCTGTCCCAAAAAATCGAGGTGACGCGGCACAGACACCCCATTCATCGCGAGGGTGCGGCGGCTCTCGCTACGCAGTCGGATGACCAACTCAACGGGTGAGAGCGCCCGATCGCAAATTGCCTGAATTTCCCCAAGACTAGCGCCATCTTGAACCAAGTCGCGATCGCGGCTAACTCGATGCGATCGTAGGGTCGCCAGCAAAAAAACGGCTTCCAATAAATTTGATTTACCCTGGGCGTTATTGCCCACGATAATCGTCTTGGGAGCAGCAAACCCAACGAGTTGATCGCTGTAATTGCGGAAATGCCTTAGGTGTAGGCTCTTCAGATACACTTCAAATCGCGATCCTGTCAGTTTTTCTGGGATACTTAGACTTAGCTTTTTAAGGATACATTGATATCCATGCCAGACGACTTACCAAATCGCTTGCCTAGCGATCGCCCAGATCCTAACCAGCCAGCCTCAAATCAGCCCGATCCAAATCGACCGATCCCCAGATCTCGCAAGCAAATTATCCTGCGGGGGATTTTGTTTTTTTTAGGATTAGGACTAGCTTTAGCGATCGCCTATTTTTCACATTGCCCTAGTCCCGAAATCGGACTATTTCCACCGCCACCCCAAAGCCGTACCCATACAATCTACTTAGTGAAGCATGATTTTCACACGGGCATTGCTTGGTCGCAAACGGAGAATATCAAAGAGGGTAAAGCCCTCATGGGGGCTGAGAAATGGAAAGATTCGCCCTATGTGGAAGTTGGTTGGGGCGATCGCCAGTTTTATTACAGTAACGACACTTCGATTTTATCCATGATTCGTGCCATGGTAATTCCCTCGCCTAGCACGCTTCATGTTGCCAGCTTTGCAGAACCTCCAGAGGTGTTTTTTCAATTCCCCGTGTTTCAGTTGGAATTATCCGAGGCAGGTTTTGAGAAGTTAGTTGCCTATATCCAAAGAAGTTTTCAGACTGATGCGAAAGGCGATCGCTTACCTCCCATTTCCGATCGCGGACAATATGGCGTCAGTAATTTCTATGAGTCCGTTCCCAAATACTTTTTTGCATTTAACTGTAATACTTGGGCAGCGGCGGCTTTGCATCATGCGGGTTTGCCCATCTGCGATCGCCGAACGTTATTATCCGAACACTTAGCCGATCGAATTAAGCCCTATGCTTTCCGCATTTTCGCCCCTCCAAATTCCTCGCAAAAAAAATAGATGCGCTTCTGATTCCTATCATGACTCTATTCCTTACTCCCGAACATCGTCTCACAATCCAAAATTCCGCTGAGAGTGCCTATCCTGAGGAGTGCTGCGGATTGTTGCTGGGCACAATCGATGCTCAAGATCCCTCGATCAAAGTGGTTATGGAAGTGCGTCCTATGCGGAATGCTTGGAATGAAGCAGTCGCTCGCGATCTGCAAGCAGTTTTACCGACAGCTTTGGATGCCAAAGGCTCTCAAGCCCCAAGTAAACTAGACCGTTTTAGTATCGATCCGCAGGAAATGTTGCAGGTGCAAAAGGAAGCACGCGATCGCGGTTTCGCCATCATCGGAATTTATCATTCTCATCCCAATGCCCCAGCCATCCCTTCGGAATTCGACCGAGGTGTTGCATGGCAGCAGTATTCCTATGCGATCGCTTCTGTGATGGCAGGGCAGGTAAGTGAAATCCAAAGTTGGGTTTTAGATAAAAAAGGAGACTTTCAAATGGAGGAAATCAGATAATAAATCCTATATCCCGAATTCACCTTATAGAAGGGAGCAAAAGTTGAGCGAAGTCGAAATGCGTCAATTAATCTCGGAATACTTCATGCTAAATTCGGTTGATTGGGAATTGTTAAGGTAAAAATCGAGCCTTGGGGCTGGTTGTTTTCCACAGCAATACTCCCACCATGCGCCTCGATCGCAAGTTTGCAAAAGGTCAAACCCAAACCAATTTGAGTCGTATCTTTAATCAACGTACCAATCTCATACTTCTCAAAAATTAGTGGCTTTAATTCTTCATTAATGCCGCTACCAAAATCACTCACTTGGATTTTGATGTCACCAAACTCGGGATATTCAACGCTAAGAACAATTTTGCTTTTTGAAGGAGAGAACTTAATCGCATTGGATAACAAATTCTCTAAAACACGTCGAAAAATGAGTGCATCTACATGCACCCTCTTTCCCTGTAGGAACAACTGAGTAACGATTTCAAGATTTCGTTGCGTTACGATCGGTTCAAAATCTTGAATCACCTCACGACAAAGGATGTCTAGATCGATGTCTGAGTAATTGAGTGCGATCTTACCTGACTCGATCTTTGCCATCAATAATAGGCTTTCGATTAAAGATTGCAATCGTTGGGCAGAATGGATAATACCATCAACCTTTTTTTGTTTGCGTTCAGGAGGAAGTGAGGGAGAATTTAGCAATTCAGCGGAAAGCATAATATTTGTAAGCGGATTGCGCAAATCGTGCACCATCATATGCACCATATCTTCGCGCATTTTTAACAATTCTTGTAAGCTGTCGTACTGCTGCTTGATCTGCAACATCGAGCGCACTCTAGCGCGTAACTCGATGCTGTTTACAGGCTTGCTCATAAAGTCGTTAGCTCCTGCTGCCAAGCATCTTGCTAAGTCTTCCTTTGCGGTGAGCGCCGTGATCATAATGATGGGAACTGGCTTCCATTTTGGCATGGATTTAATCGTTTGGCAGACTTCTATTCCATTTAGCTCTGGCATCATCACATCCAGTAAGATTACATCAGGCTGAAATGTTTCTAAGCGATCGAGCGCTTTCTGCCCACTGGAAGCATAATGCAGTTCAAACCCTTCATCATCTAAAAGTGCTTCAATTACATCAAAGTTATTGGGTTCATCGTCCACAATTAGAATAGAAGGTGGCGTTTTCATAAAATGCTAAATCAGAATCAAAGACAACCCCATTTTACATAAGTTCTAGCCTTCTAATTTTCTAAGAATTGCTGAATGGTCGATAGTAAATGTTTTAATCTCACGGGTTTTGCTAAATATTCATTTGCCCCAGCCTCTAGGCATTTTTCGCGATCGCCCGGCATGGCTAGTCCTGTAAGCGCTACAATCGGTATGTGAGAGATTTGCCGATCGGCTCGGATGTGGCGCGTTGCCTCTAAACCATCCATTTTAGGCATCTGGATATCCATAAGGATCAGTGCAGGATTTTGAGCTTTGGCTAGGGCGATCGCTTCAAGCCCATCTTTAGCAAGAAGCAGTCTAAATCCTCGACTTTCTAAATAATTACAAAAAGTTTGCGAATTTGCAGGATTATCTTCTGCGACCAAAATCAAAGGCGACTCGACATTTTTAGGGACTGGAACAGTTACAACGTAGGCGCGATCGTTGGACTGTTGCGGGCTAATAGTAGAATCCAGCGCAGAAGATTTTAACCGCTTCGGTAAAGTGTCAAATTTTGTAATTGCTCAACCTAGGTAAATTGACAAAAGCAGCAAAGCTGATAAAGTA
>NZ_JAZBJZ010000201.1:0-5261 GCF_036349135.1 Tumidithrix elongata BACA0141 | reverse complement strand
ACGAAGTATTCTTTGCTTCATCAGACCCCGTTGCATTTCATCCTTGAATTGGCCTATTCTAGCTTGCTATACCATTCCTAAATGGAAACTCCATTGAAAGATGAAAAGCCTCTATCCACAAAAATAGAGGCTTTTTCGCTTTAAAGCATAAAATCTACGAATGGTTTGCCCTAGTCGCCACGGCGGACAAATGTCAGGGTTTGGCTAGTAACAATCGTTAGAGGATTATTGGGTTCGATCACGGTTACTTGAGGAGCTGTAACATTCCCAATTACACCAGCTAAGACTGCTCCGGCTAAGACTTTTTCAGTGGAGATGACGCGATCGCCAATTACCCCAGACAAAATTGCTGCTGCACCCGCTCCGATGGCTGAGTCAGTTGCGATCGAGCCTAGTGAAGTTTCACGGGGGTCTTTGACATCATTGATCGTGGCAGACTCACCTGTGAGGCGCACCGTCGCTCCGCTACTCGTCAGCGATCGCGCCACGAACTTAGAACCTCCCTGTACGGGTACAAACTCCCCGTTGATCACCGCTCCAGCAGGTATCAGAATCGTTCCATTACTAGCAGTGATGTTTTGTTGGACTCGTAATTGAGCTTTTGCCGTATCACCTGTGCCAATGTAGAGGGTATCTTTGCTGTCTAACTTGGTAACGATCTCTTGACCTGCTGGCAAGTTAAACGTAGTTCTAAATACTTGGGCAATCCGCGTGTCTGGGTTCGCCTGTCTGTCCGTATAGGAGCTATAGGATTTGGCATAGCTAGGGCTTGCAGCCAGTGAAGCTAAGGCAATGCTAACGGTCGAAACAATTGCTAGTAGTGAGGTACGCTGCGCTTTCATATTCTTTACGCTCAGATTAGAGATGTTGCTTGGTAAGTAAGACTAGCTATAGGATGATTTGGTTCCAAGCGAGCGTTCTATAACTTGGTATGCTCTAGAAATTTTTAGAGCGGCGAAAATCGGTGACGACCTGTTTGGGATCTTTCTTTTCGCCATCCACTAAATAGTTGAGTTTTTGCATATCCTGTTCCGAGATCTTGCCAGCCAGCTTATGGAAGACACTATCGAGTTCGGGATACTTGGCGATCGCTTCTGCACGGGTTACGATCGCGGCTTCGTAGGGAGGGAAATATTGCTTGTCATCTTTTAAGATCGTCAAATCTAAGGTGGGAATCACGCCATCTGTGGAATTACCAGCCACCAAATCCACCTGTTTCTCAGAGATTGCTCGATAGAGAAGCCCTAAATCCATTGACTTTGGTGCTTCGGCAAAGGTCAAACCATAGGTTTTTGCTAGTCCTGGTAAACCATCGGCGCGATCGATAAATTCATAGCCAAACCCTGCGCGCCATTTTGGCGTATATTTCCCGACTTGAGAAAGCGTTGAGATATTGAACTGACGAGCATCCTGTCCCCGAATAATAATGGCGAAGGTGTTATTAAATCCCAAGGGTTCTGACCATTTCAACTGAAATTGTTGAGAATATTGCTGCTTTACGGTTTCGTATACTTGGCGAGGATTGGTGAGAGGTGGCAATTTGAGAATGGCAGTAAAAGCCGTACCCGTGTATTCAGGATAGATGTCAATTTCCCCTGCAATTATGCCTTTATGACAAATAAACGTACCGCCCAAATTTAACCGCCGTTCCACTTTGATATCTGTTTTGGCTTCGATTTCTTGGGCAATCAGTTCGCCCAAAATTACCTGCTCCGTAAAGTTTTTGGAAGCCACAACCACCCGCTTTTCTTTATTTGCCCCACAAGCAATCAGACCAACGGAGAGCAGTATGCCTAAAAGAGCGTAGGAAAAAGATTTTTTCATGGTTGATGAAATTTGAAACTAAGCAAGATGTAACCAGCCCGATATGGTTTGCCACAGAAGCCACAGATTTAACCCGCCGATCGCAGTGGCGACCAACCATGACAAATACTTTAGCCATTGCGGATTGACAAACTCGCCCATCAAACGGCGATCGTTGGTAAACATGACTAGAGGCACCACGGCAAACGATAACTGCAAACTTAGAACCACTTGGCTAAAAATTAGCAAGCTTCCTGTCGTCTGTTCCCCAAACCAAGCGATCGCGATCAGGGCAGGGATTATGGCTAGCAAACGCGAGGCGAGACGGCGCAGCCAAGGCGGTAAGCGAAATTGCAAAAAGCCTTCCAGCACGATCTGTCCGGCTAAGGTCGCTGTCAAGGTCGAACTTTGTCCCGAAGCCAATAGCGCTAGGCCAAAAATTGCACTGGCTGCCCCAACCCCCAAAAGTGGAGATAGGAGTTTGTACGCATCCTGAATTTCGGCAACATCGTGATGTCCTGCCGTGTGGAATGTGGCAGCCGCAACAATCAGAATGGCAGAGTTAATCAGTAACGCGAGGGATAACGCTAGGGTGGAATCGATCGTGCCAAATTTAATCGCTTCCCATTTCTTTTTAGGTGTGGGTTCCCATGCCCGCGTTTGGACGATCGCTGAATGTAGGTATAAATTATGGGGCATCACCGTCGCACCCAAAATTCCCATGGCGATATAGAGCTTGTCAGGATTTTGCAGAATGCTCATGCTTGGCACATATCCCCATAGAATCCCCGTCGGATCGGGACGGGAAAAGATAATCTCTGCCACAAAGCAAATTCCCACGGTTGACACCAGCATAATCACCAAAGCTTCGACATAGCGAAAGCCCTTGCTCTGTAGGCATAGCAGTACAAGCACATCCAAGGCTGTGAGGCAAACCCCCCAAACAAGGGGCATGCCAAACAGAAGCTGTAAAGCGATCGCACTGCCCAGCAATTCAGCAAGGTCACAAGCAACGATCGCCAGTTCGCACAACACCCACAAACAAAAGCTAATGCGGGGGCTAAAGTAGGCTCGGCACATTTGTGCCAAATCTTTGCCTGTTGCCACTCCTAACCTGACGCACAGAGATTGCAACAAGATTGCCATTAGGTTAGAAATCAGGATGACACTCAAAAGCGTATAGCCAAATTTTGAGCCGCCTGCTAGATCGGTTGCCCAGTTGCCAGGATCCATGTAACCCACAGAAACAAGATAGCCAGGACCAGCATAGGCAAATAACTTACGCCAAAAGCCCCCACCATTGGGTACAGGAATGCTGCGATGGACTTCAGGCAAACTGGGCGTGTTTTGCATAACGAGAGGAGCAAAGAAAACGAAACACAATAATGCTAATTATGCTACATTTTCCTCAAATAATGAAAGCATTATGAAAGATTATTGCTATGGCAAGCGACCACTCATTCGCAAAGTGATTCCTAAGATTTTTTAGAAACGCCTCGCGATCGGGATGCACATAGCAATCCTTGTTTTCTAAGCATCTCCAGTTTGTCCGTATGCCTGCCAAGCTAGTTCAGCCAAGGCATTGAGAATGGTGGCAGCCACGATCGCATTTCCCTTACGACCGTTGACTCGAATATGTGGAACGAGGGTATCGTTGAGTCGATCTTTAATCAGGTCTACCTCGATAAAGCCTGACGGCGCCCCAATCACCAAAGCAGGTTTCACTTCTTCTAGTTCAATCAAATTTACGAGAGAGGCTAAAGCGGCTTGGGATTCCCCAATCACAAAAATCGCCTCAGGGTATCGCTTGGCAAGGGTTTCAATTCCCCAAACGGCTTGTGATTTATCTCTTTGTGGGCGTGTAAATGCTTCTGTACCGCAATATATAGGGTTGGCAAATGTAGCGCGAACCTTTGAAGCAATTCCTGCCTGCAAGGTTGATGCATCAACAACGATGGTCGTTCGGGCTGCCAGAGCTGCCGCACCTGCTTGCAAGGCATGTTCTGAAAACTTCACCAAATGTTGATATTCAAAGTCAGCGGTGGCATAAATAATTTGACGCACGATTTCGTATTCCGCCGGCGATAGGGTATGCTCCCCCACCTCTCGATCGATAATTGCAAGGCTCTGTGCGTCCGTGATGTGCCATTCCATACTAGTGAGTCAGTTATTCAGTTAGCAGTGGTCAGTGATCAGCTATCAGTTATTTCGTCAATCCTTATATAGCAATTAGGCATGATTCATCAACAATTTTTCTCTGCCTAGAATCTCTGCCTAGAATCGTAGAGTCAATTCATGAACTGCCTCTATACAAATCAAATCGGATTGCTATAAACGAACGATTGAATAACTGAAAATAAGAGAAATATTGACTTTTGAATTTTAATCCCTAGATGGAATATTTTGCTCAAAGTTACGAAAAAGATTGCGATCGCTAGTCAAAAACTTAACTCAACTTACCAAATTGAGCGCTCGCCAAGACAACGGGCTGTCACGGCAAAATCTAAATTAGGAATAAATAAATTTGAAGGGAAAAACTACCTCTTGGGCTTGCGATGACAATGCCTTGATTCTTTTACTTTTGGCAATGACATTTACATAGGCTCTAAAGGGAGATTGGCTCTCACTAATCAGTTTTTGCATTTGACGAGAACAGTAAACTGGATTGCGTTGGTAGGTGCCGTAACACACCAAATCCACAAAAAAACCATGGAGTCCTTTAATATCTTCAAGACTTTCAATATACTTACAAGTCTTGATATCAACTGCTCCTCGTCTCCATTGTAAATATTCCCAATAATTTCCTGCTATGACCAGAGTTTGTATTTCTGGTGGTGAGTCAGTCAGATCTAACAGATTTAAACTCATAATTTTCAAGTTAAATCCGCATGATGCGAATTATAGGTAAATTTAAAATTTAGTTTATATATATTGAAATCATGACTCTCTTAACATAAAAATAATTTTCCTGACTTAGAGCATAGATTCCTTCCGTTAGCAATCGAGCTTCAAAAAGCGTAAACATCTTCTATTGATTAAGATTTTAGAAGTTTTCTCTTCTTTCCATTGACTGGAATAGTTTGTGATTATCAAAGGAATGACGATCGCTATCACAGAACTGATGGAACTACGATCGCTAAATCTACCCCTTGCCAATTACCAGGGTTTACAGGATTTGGATTGAGAATACCTGTATTGACTGAATATGCGATCGTTCCTATGGCAAGCACAAACATAGAAAGAATTAGAGAAGTCTTATCCCCACAGCAGTTTAGCGTTTTCTTGAGGCTGAGAAAAATGCGAAGTTGGCTGCGATCGCTATATCTTGTTGCTGTTCTTACAGAGGAAGAATCGGCGTATATCTGTGGGTTTGAAACGAGTCCTAACAGAAAGAAGATTATGAATAACTCACCTTACGCGGAAGCCTAGGATGGTTTCAGAGACTGCCACACAGCAAA
>NZ_JAZBJZ010000200.1:0-5461 GCF_036349135.1 Tumidithrix elongata BACA0141 | reverse complement strand
CCTTAAACGATGAATGGCTTTTTTTCTCTATTTTCTAAAACTGTCCGAAGTATTGTTCATATAGCGAACCTTAATTGTTTGTAAACCTAGTACGGGCTTCTAGCCCTTGCAGGCAGGATGCCTGCACTACAGATACAGATTGATTACAATTCATTTAGGATTGCTATAGCTAAAATCTAAAACTCTATTGTAATGGACGAAGATTCACCTCCCATCGTCTGCTTTAGAGAACTTTAGGTTTCAAGTCCCAGAGAAAAATCTCTGGGACTTGAAACCTATTCCCATTCAATGGTTCCCGGTGGCTTAGAGGTGATATCAAGTACCACGCGATTGACCCCTTTGACTTCATTGACAATGCGCGTAGAGATCGTTTCGAGCAGATCGTAGGGAACCCTCGCCCAATCTGCGGTCATGCCATCTTCACTCGTAACCATACGCAGTACGATTGGATAGGCATAGGTACGTTGATCGCCCATCACGCCCACACTTCTAATGGTGGGCAGCAGAACCGCAAAAGCCTGCCAGAGGTCGTGATAGGAGCCAGAGCGATTGACTTCTTGACGCACGATCAAATCGGCATTTCTGAGAATCTCTAAGCGATCGGGCGTAACTTCACCAATAATCCTGATTGCCAATCCAGGACCTGGAAATGGTTGACGCTTAACAATTTCTTCGGGAAGTCCCAAAGCTGTGCCAACCTTGCGCACTTCGTCTTTAAATAACATGCGCAGAGGCTCGATCAGGGTAAAGCGTAGGTTTGGTGGCAAGCCACCCACATTATGATGGCTCTTGATTTTGACAGCAACCCGCTTACCTGTCGCAGGATCGATATTCGTATCCGCAGACTCAATGACATCGGGATAGAGCGTTCCCTGTGCCAAAAAATCAAAGGGTCCTAAGCGCTTTGACTCCGACTCAAATACATTAATAAATTCATAACCGATACGCTTGCGTTTTTCTTCGGGGTCGGTGATGCCTTTTACTTGAGCAATAAAGCGATCGCTCGCGTTAATGTACTCTACTGGAATATGAAACTGCTCTAAAAACAGCTTGACTAAACGCTCTGGCTCGCCCTTGCGCATAAAGCCCTGATCGATAAACATGCAGGTTAGTTGATCGCCGATCGCTTTGTGCAGTAAAAACGCCAAGGTTGATGAATCCACGCCACCAGAAAGTGCCAATAACACGCGCCGATCTCCGACTTGGGCTCGTACTTCTCGTACCGCTTCTTCGATAAAGGAGTCCGTTGTCCAAGTGGGTTCGCATTCACAAATGTGATAAACAAAGTTGCGAATCAGGGCTTGTCCGCCGATGGAATGCACGACTTCAGGATGGAACTGTACCCCATAGAGCTGTTTGTTGGGATGGGCGATCGCGGCACTGGGCGTATTGGCTGTATGTGCCAAAACTTCAAATCCTTCAGGTAAACTTAGCACCGAGTCACCATGACTCATCCACATGGTCGCGCCATGCTCTACATTGGTCAGCAAGTCGGTAGGGTCGTCGATCAGTAATGCGGCTTTGCCATATTCACCGCGATCGGCACGGGCAACCTCACCACCCAATTGCTTTACCATTAACTGCATCCCATAACATACGCCTAGCACGGGAATGCCGAGATTCCAAATTTCAGGGTCGCACATGGGTGCGCCTTGGTCGTAGACTGAGTTGGGACCGCCTGAAAGAATGATCCCTTTGGGGGCAAATTCTTTTAGTTTCTCAATCGACGTATGATAAGGCAGTACCTCAGAATAAACCTGCGTCTCACGGATGCGGCGAGCAATTAGCTCAGAATACTGCGATCCGAAGTCGAGAATGGCGATCGTAGAACGAGTGGCACTGTCATAGGTTTCTGTGCGATTGGCATCAGATATAGTAGAGATGGTAGCTTGAGTTGAAGAAACCACGATATAAGTACCCCTGTCGAGATGGCGAAAACTTGTAGGTAAATTGCAACTTACGAAAAGTAGCTATTCGTACAATGCTAGCAAAACAGATGTAAAGCAAGTTGAAGATCTGCATTTATTCTGGGACTAGGTTGTAGATGCAGTTTAGAGAAACTTTACGAAAAGTAAGAAATTTCTTAATTTTATTGAGTATGCTGCACAAAAAAACATTGGTTGCCTCATTCTTATTGTTTGCTGCGATCTTCAGTCCTCCCGTCGTTCGGGACTGGAGCAATTCGTCGGTTCAAGCCGTACAGCTACGAGATGGCAAAACCTATTTTCTTCATCCTCCCACTTTGATTGATGCGACGACAACCAGCAATCGTACCCATGCTTGGGGTGCAACCTACTATTTCACAATTCAGACGGCTAGTGACGCAGGAGAGCCTTTGCAGTCCGTCACGATCGCGCAAAATGAGGGTAGCGATACCGTGGCGTTTCAGCTAGGTGAAACCCTTGCCTACGCTCAAGATGCTGGTAGCGATCGCACGCCCCTAATCAGCAAAACAACCCTAAACCCAGAAACAAGAACCCTATCGATTGTTTTCGATCCACCCGTTCCCGCAGGCAAAACCGTAGTGATTAGCTTGTATCCCTCTCGCAATCCCCGCTATGAGGGCGTGTATTTGTTTGGGGTCACGGCTTTCCCACCAGGCAGTCAACCCCACGGGCAATTTCTTGGCTATGGGCGACTGCACTTTTATAGTTCTTCTCGTTGGTGATCGCCAAACCGCTTTTTTTGAAAGCCCTCTTTAAAGCAGGAGTTCATACCAATTTCTTTTGGATTGGCAGCAGATTGGCTTTTGGGTTCCACGCAGGACACGGTCTTTTTTTGAAAATGGGATCGAATCCTTAGCGATCGCCAGAGTAATGGAAGTTTGCTTGCGTGGGGTTTAGTGACATAATGCCAGCATGAGTGAAAGTATTCCTGTAAAAGCAAACAAAGGTGGGTTGGCTCCTCTAGTCCTGACCTTGGTGGAGCTACTGCGTCAACTGATGGAAGCGCAAATCATCCGCCGCATGGACGCAGGAAAGCTCTCTGATGCCGAAGTAGAAAGAGCCGCAGACAGTTTGCAAGCATTGGAGAAACAGATTTTAACCCTATGCGAAGTCCTAGAAATCGATTCCGAAGATCTGAACCTCGATCTGGGTGAGGCTGGAAAACTTTTACCCCGTAAGGGAGCCTATTACCCCGACCAGCCCTCTAGTGAGGCTTCGATTTTAGAGTTGCTTGATCGCTTAATTAGCACGGGCATCGTCTTGGAGGGAGACGTGCAGATTGGGTTAGCTCAGTTAAATTTGATTCATCTCAAACTCAAACTCCTATTAACATCCACTGAGTTATAAATGGATGCTTACATTCAAGTCCCAGCAATGTTCGGAATTTTGGGAATTACCAACCACCATCGATCGAACAACCAATCAAAGTCCGCGCTAGCGGACTAAGAAGGTGTGAGAATTTAACGCCTTGCGGCAACTTCGGGTTGACTAGACTTTGGCAGTGCGATCGGGCTAGTACTTAAAGATTCGAGGGCTGGGGTTGGAACGGTGTCCTCTTCTTTGGCAGCAGAAAACCACATCCCTAGGACTGGGGCAACCCCTAACAGTAAGCCTAAGAAAATGGGGGGATAAATACTTGCACCGCAACTTAAGATCGTCGCAAACACAAAGTTACCGATGTACATGATCACGGGAAATACCAGCTGCTTACGGTTGAGTATGGGTTGGTTATCCTTGCCCCACAAAAGAGACGCAACGGTCATAAATAAGGCGCCAGTGCCCATCCAGCCCGCAAAGTTTTGTAACGGCATGCCAAAGAAGGCTCCGGGCTGATGCCACTCCCAAAAGGGGAAAGCAGCTTGGCTCATGGCGGGATCGAGTACAAAGTCCCAAGAGGTAAGCATCATTGCGCCTAAGGCGATCGCTTCAACTCTTTGCATCCAATGATTACCAAAGCGTAGGGTCGTATTGGCAATCAGAAAACAGGCAAGCCCCATATAAAACCACGATAGGGGGATAGTAAAAGGAACGAGTCCCGCAATTTTTGTGCCTAAACCACTGAGGTAAGAATAGCCGCCAAACGGGAAGCCTGTACTGGTTCCTAGTAACTCACTACCCAGAGATAGAAATACGGAGGGGATTAAAAATGCGAATAGTCTTTTTGCCCCTAGCGTGTGCCAACCGTACAGAGAAATTGAAATTGCGCCCAAAATCATAAATACTGCGCCGCCACCCTGCATACCCATGGCAAAGATTTGCAGCCCTAACTCAGAAAGGCTCTCAATAAACTCGGTATTTGGCATAACGAGTAACAGTCCTACCAGCCCAAACAGCATGGCAGCTAAATGAGCAGCTAAAGTAATCCACTGTGCGGAAATCACACGCCTCATCACAAAAAACTCCAAGAGTTGATTAAGTTTATTTAACAAAAGTATAAACTACTAGACAAGTATCGAGTCTTCGTGGTTGTACCTATCCCCATCTTAGTGCGCGATCCAAGCTAGCAGTCCCAAGAGGGCGATCGCGCCTGCAACCCACAAGAATTGATTGATTCTACGAGCGATCCGTTGCTTGTCTGCATCGGTATAGAGAGCATCTGGTAAATCCTTGGAGCTGGAAACACTTTTACTGGAATTTTTGCCAGCGCTGCCATATCCCCCCCCATTGCCATGGGCATCTAAATTACTAAGGTTGGGTATTTCCGTGGTTACTCCCTCTAATTTGCGTAGCTGTGGGGCAGATAAAACGCTCAGTACATAGCGAGCTGACTTTCGCACATCAATATTTGGGTGTTTGACTAAGCTGCGACAGAGTGCGATCGCTTCCTCCGTCCGACCAACCGCATCGTAGGCATTTGCCAACCAAACTTGGATTTCTCCGCTTTGATATGTACCCGAAATCGCATGGCTTTTAGCTTGCTCTAGTTGCTGCAATGCCTGTTGATAGCTGCCGCCCTCAAAGCTGGCAACCCCCGCTTTAAAAAGTTGCTCAGCCAAATCTCGATCTAAATTTTCTTCAGAAGCCATTATTACAATTCGTATGTATCAGGGCATATTAAATTTACTTTTACAGCCATCTTACTTACGGAAAACAACCGTCTATGAGATTCTTTCCTGCTGCTGTACTTGCGACCGCTTTTGCCTTGCCCGTTAGTTTTCTCAGCGCCTCCAGCGCGTTTGCCGATCGCCGTGACTTTACCTTTGTCAACAAAACGAGCCAAATCATCGTAAACCTCTATGTCTCTGATTCTGGATCGAATGACTGGGAAGAAGATGTTTTGGGCAGAGACACGCTAAGCAATGGTGACTATACAAACATCAACTTCAATGACAAAACCCATAAATGTAGCTACGACGTTAAGGTAGTGTTTTCCAGCGGTCAGAACTTTGAGCGTTATGGGCTCGATCTGTGCTCGACCACAACCTACACGCTTTACGACTAATCTAGGGAATTCTATAAGCTGGACTTTGGACTAAAAAAAGAAAAAAAGGCAGCAGGTGCTTGGCACAAACTGC
>NZ_JAZBJZ010000199.1:0-5517 GCF_036349135.1 Tumidithrix elongata BACA0141 | reverse complement strand
TTTCATTTAGCTCACCTTCTATAGGGTAGCCCTATTTCCGCCCTGCTGTACTAGAGCGATTATTGGTAAGCCAAAAGCTAGATTCAAATTGGTTTGCGCCGAGTTTGTTAGCACAAATCCCTATGCCAATTCAAGAAGCGATCGATCGCCTTAAAGTTGAAGCCAAACAAGAAATGGGAGCGTACAAATCGCTTCAAGCGATCGAAAATAATACATTTCGCATTGTATTTGAACGCGGTACCGTAGTCGCTAGACTACAACTAGATCGCAGTGGTCGCATTGCCGAACTTTCCTTTGAAAATCCCGAGAAATTTTAGGAGAAACTTCTATGAGAGCTAATTTAGCGATGGCATGTGTGATGACTGTATCTGTTAGCCTTTATGCGCCGATAGAAAAGGTATCTGCCCGTGATTTTTGCGGTACTGAAGGTTCGATTGGGGCTATTCAATTTCAACCCTGTAACAAGATTGGGTTTGAGGTTGGTAGAAGCCGCCCGAAATTAGATATTGAAGAATTTATGTTGGTTTCGCAAGCGCATACATCCGTAGTGATTGCTCAACATAATGTGGGCATGACAGAATTCATTGCCAAGGCTCTGGAACAGAATCACCAAAATACAAAGGGTGCGATCGCACCTACAGTTCTCGCTTACAAATCAAACGACCTTTCTACCCCATCGCTTCCCACAGAATTCCCTCCTATGTGGCTTGCCCAAAAGTAGATAAATCCTGAAAACCTCTGATTCTCAATGACCTACTCTCGCAAGGTATTCAGCTAATTGGTTGCGAATATCGATAAAGTCACGCCAAGGGAGGTAGGGCTTTTTGTGCTCTTCCAAATAGCGAGTCAGAGGTGGGCGAGCAAATACAAGGGAAGCAGCAAGGGCAAGATTCCAATCTGTAATGGAGTCACCGATCGCAATCGTCTCATCGGCAGCATAGGTATCCATGATTTGTGCCTTAGCCACCATTTCTGTGCCACCCTCATAGCGAGAGATCGGACGCAAATAATCCCCCTTAGTATCAAGCTCGATCGCGTGAATTGCCTTAATGCGATCGATAAAAGGGGCGACAACTGCCTCGATCATGCAGCGCAGCCCCCCAGAGACAATTACGAGTGGAATATTTTCGGAATCCAAGAAATCTAAAAGTTCTAGAAATCCCGCACGAATGGGTTGCGATCGGGTAAATTCGATAATCTTTGGATAGTCAGAGGATGAAATTGACTCAAGCATTTGGCGCACGCCTTGACGCAGGGTAAGCCGCTTTGCATAGAGTTCTGGCAGTACTTGAGCAGATACTTCTGGGGCAAACCGCTTAATCATTGCCACAAAGGTTTCTTCTACTGTAATCGTGCCATCAAAATCACACAAGACTATTCGCTTCACTAAGAGTCCTCAATTACTATTTTGCTTTCCTTATGACGTTCAGTTCTATGATCGCATGGATCTGTTGGAGACAATTAAATTTTCTCTGCGTCAAATTGACCGTATCTCAAAGTTAGGGATAAAGCTAGGGATTGATAAGCAACCAGATCGACCTTAATTTTTAAGAGGGAATGCGATCGCTTCGGCAGGTTTGACATCGATGGCTTCGAGCAATTTTTGGAACGATATGTATCTGTATATATCAACACATCGGCTACTGAGATTCTCTTTGAGCATTTTTGCCCGTTCGCGCCGAGCCACCACATCTTTAGGATGCTGTTCTAACCATTGACTATAAGCATCAAAAGCATCATACCAATAGTAATATTTTGCATAGATACGCGCCTTGTCCAGCATGGTACTTTTCGGTTGAATTCCTTTCAGCACGTTCCCATTAGGTTCTTGCCGAACGTATGCAGAGGTATATTCCAAACTTGAAAACTCCGCATCGATTCCATACATTGCCCAATGTTGAATCTTTCCATTGAGGTTAGGGAAATTGCCAACGGGCAAAGCGATTTTGTACAGCCCTTCCTCTAAATCCTGAACTTTGACCCTAAACATATAACGACTGAGAACAGATTCGCCTTCATCTAATTTCAGTGTCAGTCTTAACTCAGAAATGAACGTGTCTCGCTCTCTTTTATTTTTGAGCAGATAGAGATACAAAGTAGGGTGCTGGGAAAGCGTGCGTCCGCCATCTTGGGGCGCGATCGCAGTGATGCAATAACTCGGTGGCGCATGTAAAGCACCTGTCTGCTGTGGCTTAATTCCCAGTCCATATTGCGAAGGTTTTGGCTGTGCGATCGCGATGAAGTCATCCCCAAAAAGCGCAGGCAGACATAATAAGCTCAAGACAACACCAGCCAACTTAGTCTGACTTCTCAGCCAGCCCAATTTTAGGTTTTTTGCCAGATGCCGCATGGTTTCAACTACTCCGCATATCTGCCCCTATCTTACCCAGAAATATTAGTAGCGTTCTAGATCTGTTGAGATCGTTTTAGACAGTATAACTCGCCACAAAATATAGGATAGATTTGGTTACTTCGACAATACTCAGCATAAATTGGAAAAGCTCATGGGTTTGCCCACTCAGCCCAAAGGCAGATTAGAATTGTTTATGAGTTTAGGGTAAGGTAAAAGAATATTTCGACAAGAGCATCTCAAGATTAATTAGGTTATTTTTAAATTTGACGACTATTGTTAAGTAAGCATGGCTGACAGATAAGTGAGAAATTGTAGATGATATGCATCAACCTCCATAAACTGATTACCCAAACAGAGACATCATCTACTATCAAAAACATGATTGATGCTTTGGGTGCCTCCCTCAGTATCGAAGATTTAGAAGGGACTATCCTCTTTCGTAACACGACAAACATTACTTTTCGCCAAAGGTATCCCATTATTGTTTTAGAACAAGTCATCGGTTGGGTAAACGGTAATGAAAAAGCCCATTGCATTGCTGATTTACTCGGATATATGGCTAAGTCCGAGTTTGAGAAGGAAAACCTAGCAGTTGATGCCCTAGAAAACATAGAAATTGCAGAGAGAAAGCAAACATTAGAAAAAGAGATTAGAGAACGACAAAAAATTGAAACGCTCCTCGACGGTCAAAATCATATCCTTGAATTGATTGCTGAGGGATCGCCTTTACATGAAGTTTTAGATGAAATCGTTCGATTGATTGAAGCACACAGTCATCAAGCATTATGCTCTCTACTCTTGTTAGAAAAAGTCGATCGCACAACTTTTGTTTTTCGTAATGGAGCCGCCCCAAACTTTCCCGAACTATATAGACAAATGGTTGATGGCTTAGAAGTCAGAGAAGATGTTGGTTCCTGCGGTTTAGCTGTTATGCGCAAACAACCGATCGTCTCAAAAGATATTGCGAACGATCCGCTATGGGTAGAGTTTAAAGAGATCTTTTCAGAACATTTTAGATTGAGAACGTGCTGTTCCACACCCATCCTCACCTCAGATGGAGATGTATTAGGAACTTTCGCGATGTACTATCACGAGCCCTGTACGCCTAGCTCTCAGGATCTTGAGTTGATTGAAAAAGCCACCTATCTAGCCAAGACTGCGATCGTCCGACATCAAACCGAGGAAAGTTTAAAGCAGGCGAAAGAAATTGCAGAAGTAGCGAACCAAGCCAAAACTGAATTTCTCACAAATATGAGTCATGAACTGCGAACACCTCTCAGTGCGATTTTAGGGTTTACCCAGCTACTGATTCACGATCCAGATCTTAGTGCAGACCAGCAAGAGAGCTTAAACATTATTTGTCGCAGTGGCGAACATCTCATGTCTTTAATCAATGATGTGCTTGAGATGGCAAAAATTGAAGCGGGGCAAATTGTCCTCACGAAAACCACATTTGATTTGTACTATATGCTTGGGGTACTTGAGGAAATGCTCCAACTAAAAGCAAGTCTAAAAGGCTTACAGTTGATCTTTGAAGTTGGCTCAGATGTACCTCAACTGATCTCAGCAGATGAAAAAAAATTACGGCAAATTCTAATTAACCTGCTTGGAAATGCGATTAAGTTCACAGACCGAGGTAGCGTAACCCTAAGGGTGAGTCAGATCGACACGAAAGTTAGTAGTCAAGAAGCGATCGCCAGCGTTCAAGCCTGCCAAGAACATGAACTTGTAACGCTTCGATTTGATGTTGAAGATACAGGATGGGGAATCGCACAGGAAGAATTAACACATCTGTTTGAACCCTTTGTCCAAACAGATGCCGGTAGAAAAGCACAAGAGGGTACAGGGCTAGGATTGTCAATTAGTCGTAAATTTATTGAGATGATGGGCGGCGAAATCTTTGTAGAAAGTAATGTAGGAAAAGGTTCCAGATTCTCATTTAGTATTCTTGCAAATCTAGCCCAAGATACTTTGAAAGGCTATTCTAATCTATCTGCAATTGGGTTAGAGGCAGGTCAAAGAAACTACCGAATTTTAATTGTCGAAGATAAGACTATCAACCAACAACTACTGCTTAAACTACTAACTCCCTTGGGCTTTCAGGTTTGTCACTGTGAAAATGGACAAGAAGCGATCGCTGTATGGCAAGATTGGTCACCCGACTTAATTTTGATGGATATCCGCATGCCTGTACTGGATGGTTATGAAGCAACCAAACAGATTCGGCTCGCAGAGCGCGAAAAAGAACAGCAATCAGAAGCATTTCCCCCCACAAAAATCATTGCGATTACAGCCAATGCCTTTGAAGAAGAACGCCTCAAAGCAATAGATGCTGGCTGTGATGATTTTATTCGTAAACCCTATTCCAGCGAGCTTATTTTCGCTAAAATTGCCGAACATCTCGGCGTACGCTACATCTATACCGAGGCAGTCAAAAATCCTGTGATCTCAAATCTCACCCCTTTCTATCAATCTCTAGAATCAGATCACTTTATTGGGATGTCTACATCTTGGCTCAACCTATTGCAGGAAGCAGCAACTCACATTGATGGGAAACAGGTCTTACAACTGATCGAGCAGATCCCACTTTCCCATAAAACTTTAGCAACAGGTCTAAAGAATCTAGTCCATGAATTTCGCTTTGAGCAGATTTTGAACTTGATCGCCACGCATACATCTGCTCAAATCGTTGATTCTGATTTCACGACATTATTGCGGATTTTGGTGGTTGAAGATAGTACGATCAATCAAAAATTAGTGCTCAAAATCTTGTCTAGCCTCGGTTATAGTGCGGATGTGAGTGTCAATGGGTTGCAGGCTTTAGACGCGCTCAAACAACAGACTTACAACATCGTTTTGATGGATCTACAAATGCCCGAAATGGATGGGTTTGAGGCAACAGAGCAAATTTATCAACGGTGGTCACCACAGGAACGTCCAGTCGTGATCGCACTCACAGCAAATTCTACTCCAGAGATTCGCGATCGCTGTTTGGAAGTTGGGATGGATGATTTTATTTCCAAACCTGTGCGTGTTAAAGAAATGCAGATGGCATTGCAGCGTTGGGGGAAATTTCTGGCGAAAAGATCGATACAGAAGCCCCCTTCGCTCAACTAGTAGACTACGGCGTAAAAATGTCTACCGTTAAACTGCCAGAGCCTTTC
>NZ_JAZBJZ010000198.1:0-5522 GCF_036349135.1 Tumidithrix elongata BACA0141 | reverse complement strand
TAGAAATTAAGCGAGTTACAAGTGAGTTAAAGCTTGCTCTAGCTTAAGCTGAGAAATTGTTTGAAGCGATTCCAAATGGGGGGAGACCCCCTCATTTCTATAAACTCTTTAGATGTTTCAAACCTCAAGCCGCACAGTCGAAAACAACTAGCGAAATTCAATATTTAATGACGAAAAGGTTGTTGGCGATCGCAATTTTACAGCAAAACTCTTCTATTGTTTAACTGAATACCATGCCAATTGAAATTATGCGCCTAGTAGTGACGGGCACTGTAGGAGCAGGCAAGTCCACTTTCATTCGTTCGGTGAGCGAAATTGAAGTTGTCGATACCGATCGCGTGGCTACTGATGAAACTGCGTTGCTCAAAAAGAAAACTACCGTTGCGATGGATTTTGGGCGATTGAGTTTTGGTTCGAATATGGCATTACACCTATATGGAACACCCGGTCAAACGAGGTTTGACTTTATGTGGGATATTTTAATCAAAAAGGCACATGCTTACATCCTATTGATTGCTGCCAACAGACCCAGTGAATTTCGCTATGCTCGGCGGATTCTGACCTTTATGAATCGTCGTGTGAGTATTCCTCTCATTATTGGACTAACCCACATGGATTGTGAAGATGCTTGGACTAGTGAAAATATTGCGATCGCCTTAGGCTTTGTGAATCCACAGATCCAACCTCCCATGATCGATGTTAATGCAAACGAGCGAGACTCTGTCGTACAAGCGCTAATCGTATTGATGCAGCATTATATGAAGTAAGTGGCATCGCGATCGATCGGATTTAGTTCATCTTAACAATCTAAAGTATTCTCAGTCTCCCAAGGGCTAATGCGGGAGCAATAATCATTCCATTCTCGATGCTTGAGTTTTAAATAGGCATGGGTTAGATCGGTTCCAAAGCTTTCAGGCAAGATCGTATTAGCCTCTAGGCAACGTAAGGCATCTAAAAGATTTACAGGTAGTTGCCTCACAGTTCCCAAAGGTAGTGGATCGGTATAGGTATTGTTGTCATAACGTTTTCCGGGGTCGCGCTTATGCTTGATACCATCTAGTCCACTGGCAATCAGTGCCGCAGGTAAAAGATAGGGATTTGCCGCGCCATCAGGGAGGCGAAACTCAAAGCGTCCTGGTTCGGGAATGCGAATGGTGTGGGTGCGATTGTTGCCCGTGTAGCTAATCGTATTGGGCGACCATGTGGCTCCAGATAGGGTCACAGTCCCGTTAATCCGCTTATAGGAGTTGACTGTAGGATTGGTAAAAGCGCAGAGAGCTTCCGCCGAATGCAAAACACCCCCAATAAATTGATAGGCAAGGGGAGATAGTCCTAGTTCACCCTGAGGATCCTCAAACAGATTGGTATTTCCAGCTAAATCCCAAACCGAAAGATGGGTGTGACAACCGTTCCCCGTGAGATGAGGAAATGGCTTGGGCATAAATGTGGCGCGGAATCCATGTTTTTCGGCGATCGCTTTCACCATATATTTAAAGAAGGCATGGCGATCGGCAGTGATCAGCGCATCGGCGTAAGTCCAATTCATCTCAAACTGGCCGTTTGCATCTTCGTGATCGTTTTGATATGCGCCCCAACCCATTGCCAGCATGGCATCGCAGATTTCGGCAATAATATCAAAGCGACGCATTAACGCCTGTTGGTCGTAGCAGGGTTTGCTAGCGCGATCGCGAGGATCGGAAAGTTGCTCGCCATCGGCAGACAAGAGAAAGTATTCGCATTCCACACCCGTTTTTACCCGATAGCCCAGTGCTTCGGCTTGACTGAGAACGCGCTTTAGCACGAGACGAGGAGTTTGGGCGACAGGTTCGCCATTCATGTAAAGATCGGCAGGCATCCAAGCAACATCGGGTTGCCAAGGCAAGGGAAACAGACTATTCGGATCGGGAATGGCAAAAATATCGGCATCGGCAGGGGTCATATCGAGCCATGTGGCAAAGCCAGCAAAGCCCGCCCCACTGGTTGCCATACTATCGATCGCGGCTGTGGGTACTAACTTAGAGCGTTGGACTCCAAATAAATCGGTAAAGGAAATCAGAAAATAGCGAATTCCTCTTTCTTGGGCAATTGCAGAAAGGCTTGTCATAGTTTATTGCTTAGGTGATTTTTCGTTTTAAATTTACCCCACCCTAGCCCTCCCCTTGCAAAGGGGAGGGAACAAGATTTCCGATCTTCCCCCTTTACAAGGGGGAATTAAAGGGGGTAAGCCCGACTGGCAAATACACAATGGGAGATTCTTTACTAGAAATTTGCTTATTACCAATTCGTTCAATGAGCGAGAAGTTCGGCGATCGCTTGACGGATAAACGTTTCATCCTCAGGGTTTTGATAGGGATTGCCTGCGCGATGTCCCCAAATCGAGGGGATTTCTAGATACTTAGCATTCGGAATCATAGATGCTTCTCTCTTACAATCTGCGGGGGTAAAGTACAGGTCGCTTGCACTTGGCATCACCAGAGTCTTTGCTCGAACTGATGCCAACGCCAGTGCATAATCGCGCTTGTAAGTAGGATTATCGCTGAGGTCAGATTTTAACCATGTATCAATCATGGCAATTAGGTTATGCGGATCTCGTTTACGATAGTTAGCTTCCCATCCGCGTTGCAAATAATCTTCGAGAGAGTCAAAGCCAAATTGGTAGTAGAGTCCTGCCTGATAAAAGGCGGGTGAAGCCGCCCAACTCGCATAAATCAAGGAAAAAGTGTGAAAACCGCGATCGGGAATGCCATCAAACCCATTCCCCGTCCAAGCGGGGTCAGAGGTTAGCGCCGATCGCAAACTGGCTAAAAAAATGCGATTGTGGTCAGTGGTGCGGGCAGTACCGCAAAGGGCAGCAATGCGCGTTACCCTTTCGGGGTATAAAGCCGCCCAATGGTAGGCTTGCTGCGCTCCCATCGACCAACCATAGACGAGCGCAAGGCGATCGATGCCAAAGACATCCCGTAAAAGTTGCTCTTGAGCGCGCACATTATCGAAATGGCTGAACCAAAACCCCTGCTCCGCTAAACCGCAGGAGGGGCAATCACTTGGAGAACTAGACAACCCATTCCCAAACATATTGGGAATCACGATAAACCATTGCGTCGGATCGAGAATGCCATCGGCACGCACGAGCCACTCAATGTCTGGATGCTGCGCTCCGTAGGAGGTGGGATAGAGAATTACATTCGAGCGATCGCGATTCAATTCGCCATAGGTTTGGTAAACTACCTTTGCCTCTGGCAGGATAGTCCCACATTGCAGTTCAAAGTTTGGAATGACAAACAGACTCATACCGCAACGGGCTCTTGCGCGTTGAGATGCTTGACGATCTCTAAGTTGACATTCACATAGCCTGAATCAACATGGACAAAGTGACTGCGCAACTTCTCATGGGCAACGGGCAACATATAGAATGGAATCGATGGATAGAGATGATGCTCGGCATGGAAAGGAATATTCCAAATAAAGTAGCGCAGGGGGGGGAAGGTTAGGGTGGTACGGGTGTTGGTGAGGCTATTGTCATCTTTGGTGCACCCCATATGTTCTGCCATTAATAGAAATCGCAAGAATGGCTGACCTACGGCTAAGGGCAACAGCCAATAAAGCAGAAACCAAGGCTGTCTAAAGGCGATAGAAATCGCGATCGCTGCTATATAAACCAGTAATTGCAATCTTGTCGAACGAATTACCTCTTCTCTTTGGGCTTCGGGAATGAATGGATAACCTTCTAATTTCCCAAGCGCTACTCGCCCATGCGTTTGTACTTTCCCAATCCACCAAGGGATTCCACTAATTTGCAGGAGATATTCCCCAAGATTCGCAGGAGGGGGATCGCTGAGTTCGGGGTCTTTGTCGGGGATCTGGGCGTAGCGGTGATGCCATTTGTGATACAGCCGATAAAAACTACTGTTGTAAAAAGATAGTAGCCCTGCCAACCACGCGATCGCATCGCTCAAATGATTATTCGCAAAAGCCGTGCGATGGGAACTCTCATGTAAAGGCGCAAACATAATCGCCAAGCTGAAGCCATAGATCGCCAAGGACGGGATTGCAATATACCAGCGATCGCCGGTCAAATTAGTTGCCCAAAGATAACCCGCGATCGTCATTACGCCTAGGTGCAAAGTCAAGCGCAGCAACCCTTGGCGATTGGAACGCACATTCAGGGATTTTAGTTCTTCTACAGAAAGAATTTGGTTCGTCATGGCGCAAAGGTATAGTCCAGCGAGAAAACGAAATTTATTCCTGTATTTTGGCAGCTTGATTCATAGGTGTCAACAAAGTTTCTTGTGGCTACACTTCGTAACCTACTTTGCTAAACATTCCCATAAGCGTTAACCCAAAAAACCACGAAATTTTCTTAACAATAGTGGTTTTAACCAGAAATTTTTTGTACAATGTATTAAGTTAGACTTCAAGTTTTAGAAAAGCAATGGAGAATATGGATTGCAAACCCGATACCTCAACACCGATCTCGATCTCTTTGCAACCGTGGATTTGACTCCACTCGCAGCAGTTTTTGAATCTCAGGGTGTCTTCCCACTTCATGTAACACGAGGTGAAGATGGTCACTGGTCTGCAATTCTCGAAACAGATGGACAATATGAAGAGCCTGAATCAAGCATTGCAGCCATGTTATCAGTCATTGAGCAATTTGATGAGCCAGAACGGAGTATTTGGCGGGTTTTAACACTTTGTGAGTTTAACATTGGCTACGATTGTGGGAGTGAGCCATGGGCATTCAATCAAGGACTATCTAATGCACTCCTCCAACGTATGGCAAAGGTTGGAGCTTCCCTACGAGTTACCTTGTATTCCCCTGAGTCACTACAGGAGAAAAGCCAGCAGACTCAATTACCAGAGTCATAAACTGAAGAGTCATAAATCGAAAATATTAAAGAGTTGCGAATTGGGTTCAGGCTAAATTTTAAAGGCAGGCGATCGCTGAAATATGGCTTGATACATTGTTCCCTCGCTTTCGGAAAAGTCTACAAACCTCTAACCAAAAGGATTAGCACCTTTGAGCTTTTTTCTTATTCCCCAGCCTGCGATCGCGATCACAAGCAGCATCGACAATAATCACAGAAAACACGTACTGCGATCGCACAGTCAACCCCTTGAAAAAGCAACAATAAGTCTACTAGCGACGTATCTACAAACGTCTAGCCCGAAGAGTAACTCCTTCGGGCTTTTTATTGTGATTCCCCAACCTGCGATCGCGATCACAAGCAGCATCGGCAATAATCACAGAAAACACGTACTGCGATCGCACAGCCATCCCTTTGAAAAAGCAACAATAAGTTTACTAGCGACGTATCTACAAACGTCTAGCCCGAAGGGTAACTCCTTCGGGCTTTTTATTGTGATTCCCCAACCTGCGATCGCGATCGCACAAAGCATCGGTAACAATCACTGGAAACAAGTACCGCGATCGCACAGCCATCCCTTTGAAAAAGCAACAATAAGTTTACTAGTACAGCAGGGCGGAAATAGGGCTACCCTATAGAAGGTGAGCTAAATGA
>NZ_JAZBJZ010000197.1:0-5558 GCF_036349135.1 Tumidithrix elongata BACA0141 | reverse complement strand
TAGTCACTTAATATTCCTTTACATACTCTATCTTTTTCACGCCTACTTACTTACCGATGTCAAAAGGCGGTCTTACCACACTAGAAAATCTTCAAGTTTTGTCTCGTAAAGCTCACGCAGAAAAGACCCGATTAGAAAATTTAGAAAAATACTAGGCTGTTCGATCTAAATGGCTTTCTAACAATTCGTTGGCGCCGACTATATCAAGGTTATCTTTGAGAGCCAAAGTTTATCTCCTGCGACTCAATTTACTCCCATTAACAGCAAAGTAGTGGTATGAAACTTGGCTCTAGATTAAACACTCCATTGAAAACTAAAGTTGGGAAGCTGCGATCGCTCCAAAATTATAAACTGTCATTCTCGCGATCGCGCTTTATTGTAAGAAGGTAGAATAACAATTCTTGCAACTGCTGCTAATGAAATTAATTAAACGAACAGCAAACATCTTGACCATGCGGCATCTCCCTTGGGGAGAATGGCTAATTGGTGGCTTACTGATCTGCTTGGGAATTATCTTTCTATCGAACGCAGAATTGATAACAATATCCTGCACTCGTGACTTGCAGCAACCCACTCAAGGACAATGTACGTTAAGCAAATCTAATTGGTTGGGGCAAGTTCAAAGCCAACGCAGTTTGCAACTGCAACAGATTACAGGGGCAAGTTTCTTTCCTGTAGGTAGTAGTAAGGGTGGCACAATCTATCAGATTTATCTAAATACAGCAAAGGAACCAGTACCCTCTTCTATTAAATCAACGTACGAGAAGCATTTGCAGTCTGAGGTTGCGCGAATTCAAACTTTTCTGAAAAACGACCTACAATCGCAACTAACCTTGTGGGAGGACGATCGATTCCCCATGTATTTTATGTGCATGGTAATGGTAACAATCGCGGTAGGAATAAACATCTTATTGGGTGGGATTTCAACGCTTAGTCTTAATAAGATCACCAAGAAACTGACACTAAAAAAACAAGGTGGGTTAGGAACGTACATCTTTGAGTGTGACCTAAATCAAATTGACAGGGTTATCGCGAGCAGTAAATTTCTCTTGAGTGAATATCACATGGTGGTGATTGTGCTGAAAGCAGGTACAGCGTTGCAACAGACAAATGTACGGCAGGTACTCTTTTCGCTTTTCTTTCGAGGTATTGTAGGTTCAGTGCTAATTTTGCGTCTTCCATCTTTGTTTTTTAGCCGCAAAAGCGAATATGAACTCTGTGCAAAGCAAATTCTTGACTTTCTCCATGCAGGAGGCTATCTCAAAAAAAATGATGTCGAGAAATAATTTGCAAAGGCGATCGCATTTACATAATAGAACGCAGTTATCTAGTGGAGCAAAATCCGAATAACTATTTGCACAGTAAGGTATCTATACAGGTCTCTGGAATTTACAAACGAGACAGGTGAGTTTGGTTTTCTTGGTTCCATTAGAAATTGATTGCTGTTCGCGATCTGGAGACAACGCTATTGGCTTGGTAGGCGATCGCGATTCTGAACTATTGCCCATTGCCTATCAAGATAAAAGCAGACCAGTAATAGGGATGGCTAAATTTTGGGCTGCGAATTGTAGAAATTTGCGCTTGTCTCAATGCTTCGGCTTTGGTGAAATCCGATCGCTTCACATACTCATAAAAGGACTGCATCAAGGCTTGCGTGCCGCCATCAGAAACTGACCATAGCGAAGCGATGGCCGCTTTTGCCCCTGCCCTCTGTACTTGATAGCCAAAACCAAGAATCTCAACCCCATCGCCGAGTTTTCCTACACCTGTTTGACAAGCACTCAACACAATCAGGTCGATATTGCTCATCTTCCAATCGATAATCTCGCTTAGCCTCACCGTATCGCCATTCCCAAAGATGATAAACGAATTATCGGGATTGCCCAGATTGAACTCAGCATGGGTTGCAAGGTGCAGAATGTTATGATTTGACATCTGCGTTTCAGTAGCTGTCCGACTAAATTGTGCCTCAACCAAATTAACCGTATTGGGAAAGGTTTTGGTGATTTCGCTGACTTCCGCGATCGTAGCAGGTAGAGCAGCTTGCTTTGAGGTTGGATGACCTTTCCCAAAAGCTCCCGCAAGAATATGGGGGACGTTTTTAGGCTTTAGATCGAAGTCCGTGAGACTATAGGCAATCAGGTTGCTGATGCGATATTTCTCAACCAACCACTGTTTGCCATCATAGAGCGCCGCCAGCGGAATGTAGCGCAATAATCCATCAGGTGCATAGAGAACTGTGTCCGTTTTGGCTTGCGTGAGTTCGGCTTTGATCGGTTGGATCAGCAGGTCGTGGAGTTTTTTGCCTGAGCTTTTGATGTCTAGGGAAGTTGGATCGCGGATGTCGGATCTGAAGTCTTCTACGAGTTTTTCTAGATCGGCTTTTTTAATGGGTACAGTACGATGGATGGGAATGGTATTGGGCGAGAAGAGGATAATTTCTAAGCGATCGCTTAAAATCAACGGATAAAGCAGCACTGTCCCCTGCGGAATTTTTTGCAAGTACTCTGGAACCTTATTGATCTCTGCTTGCGGAATCTGCTGAATCTGATTTGCTAGATTGCGATTGAGTTCGGGGATCTTCTCAAAACTGACACCTGCCAACTGTCCACTGACTATTCTTTCTGGTTCTAAAAGCCTAACCCCCTGTGCCGTGCGATCGTTCCCTTTAATATTTTTAAGGAAGTCTTCGAGTTCTTGGACTTTAAGTAGGTCTAAGATTTGCAGTGCTTCCATGACGCGACCTTGTTTGACTAGGAGATCGGCAAGTCTGCGATAATTACCAGCAACCGTATTGAGGTAAGATTGCTGCTCTTCTTTTTTTAATCCTCGGATGTCTTGGCGAATGGATTCGCTGACATTGACCGATTGCTTATAGAAAACGATAGACAAATCGAGTTGGTTCTGTTTTTGTAACGCAAGCCCAATGTTACTCAGGGAAATTCTTTCACCATCACGGTTTTTGATTTTACGGGCAATGTCTAACCCTGACTTATGGTAGTCAATTGCTTTGGCATAATCGCCACGCACTTGGTAAATACCTCCCAAAAAATCTAGTGTTTCTCCTTCCCCAAGGCGATCGCCGATCTCTTGGGCAATCTTTAAACTGGACTCGTAGTATTGGATGGCTTTGTTATAATTGCCCTGAGCCTCGTAAGCACGACCTAGAAATCCTAGTGATTTTCCTTCCCCACGCCGATCGCTAATTTCCCGAGCTGCCTCTAAACTCGATTGATGATACTTTATCGCCTCATTATAGTCACCGAGGTCATAAAACACATTCCCTAAGTAACCCAGTGATTTTGCTTTACCCAGTCGATCCTTGATCCGAATCGCGATCGCTAAGCTCTGCTTGTAATAGTCGATTGATTTGGTATAGTTGCCCAGAGACCGATAAACAAGCCCTAAAAACCCTAGAGATTGTCCTTCCCCTCTCAAATCTTTAAGCTCGCGGGTAATCGCCAAACGTCTTTCTTGATATTCGATTGCCTTGGCATAGTGCCCTTGAGAACGATAGGCATTGCCAAGATTGCCCATCGCATTTCCTTCCCCTTGGCGATCTTTGATTTCGCGAGCAATGGCTAAGCGCTGCTCGTGATATTCGATCGCTTTCGCATAGTTGCCCTGAGCATAGTAATTCATGCCCAAATTACCTAAAGCCGATCCTTCGCCACGACGATCTTTAATCTCGCGGGTAATGACTAAACTTTGTGCGTGATATTCGATCGCTTTCGCATAGTTTCCACGCGTACGGTAGACAACCCCTAGATCGATCAGAGCTTGTCCTTCGCCACGGCGATCGCCAATCTCTCGCGCGATCGCTAAACTCTTTTGATTGGACGCGATCGCCTCATCATACTTCCCCAGCGCTTCGTAAACTTTTCCCAGACTGCCCAGGGTCGCGCTCTCACCCTGTCGATCTTTAATTTGCTGATAGAGCGTCAGTGCTTGCTGCCATGACTGTAAGGCTGACTCAAACTGGCTGACTAGATATTGTTGAGTCCCTTGCTTTAAAAGGAGATCTGCCTCAGTTTTACGCACTGCCGTCGTTTGTGCATGGGCACTTTCACTGCATAACGCTTGCACGGGCAAGCCAGCCAACATCAACGAGAGTAAAATCCCTAAGCTTTTACGCATAGCCGCAGACATTCTTTCGCACAAACATCAGATGACTTAAAAATATCAGAAAAATCGCCAGAATTACAGATTTACGCGGATTTAAAGATGGCATAGAGCAATCCTATGTGATCTATTAAGAGATTCATTCCTCTGCGTAAACCTGTAGGGGCAATTCATGAATTGCCCCTACGCACAAATCATTTAGGATTGCTATAGATTTTTCCTTTCTATTATGCGATCGATAGTAGGATTGATTTGTGAGAATTCAAAAGCTAGAATAGCGGCATTTAGCTGTTAACCCATAAGCTATGGGTTCTTTGAGCTACGCGTGACAGTGTAAATTGGAGATTATCTAGGTTTACCTCTTTGTGGAGAAATTGTATGGGATTAGCAGAACGGAGAGCAATCAAAGCCTTTTCAGAAGGACGTTATCTCAAGCTCAAGCAAGAAATCGATGCATTAGCTGGCTTTGAAGTACCCATTGAGGTAAATTGGGACTCGATCGCAACGGAAGGCTACGCTGAATTATACGAAGATGCATTCTACAAAGTCTATTTTCGTCCGCTGATTGATGCCTTGAAAGCGATCGCGATCGACGATCTGGGTAAGGAAGCCCTCAAGGAAGGACTCAAAAAAATTGTCATTGAAGACAGTGGCAGTAGTTGGCCGACCTTTCAGCTAGGTGTTTTAACATTGTCATACTATGCGGTTTCCAATCTAGATGATTGGATGGAACGCAAGAAAAACATTCAAACAGAACTTGAAAAAGGACTCTAGAGCTTTATGGCAGATCCAATTTTACGGTTACCTGCCAAAACAGTTGCTGCCCTCGTATCTGAGCTGAATGGCTTACAAGATCGATTTCGTTCGGGAGAGCAGCTAGAAATTCCTGAAATTACCCTGCTGTTAGATGCGGGGCATAGTCTTTCAGGTGTGATAGTTCAGATTACGAAATCATCTTCCTCTAACTTCCCTGAGCCAGATGCAACCCTACTGCTACAGCATCGGGATAATGCTATGAATATAAGCTATATTCCCATTGTCTCCATTCGCGGCATCACGGTGCACTATAACGATCGGAATTTACATTTGTTGTCTTCTGGCAAGATTAAACCATTTTCTGGCAAAGTTCCTTCTCGCCTTGAACTGGAGAGAAAGGCGCGATCGCTTTCCGAGTTACTTGCTGGGTTGGCGATCTCGATCGCATGGGACGAAATCCCCTGTTCTGACCAAGCGCTCCAAAGTCTTGACCTCATGCTCGCAGATCTAGAGAGTGTCATGATAGGCATTCAATCGGATGATATGGGGAGAACTTCACTACAAGGGCAAGTGGAACGGATTGAAATCAGGGTTGGTATGAAGGCGGAAGTCAGATTGCTGTCTCAGAGCGTGTTTGAGAAGTTTAGGGTAGAAAAAAAGCCCCCAAAGTTATAGGTTGT
>NZ_JAZBJZ010000196.1:0-5699 GCF_036349135.1 Tumidithrix elongata BACA0141 | reverse complement strand
CCTATAACTTTGGGGGCTTTTTTTCTACCCTAAACTTCTCAAACACGCTCTTACTGCGCGGCTGGCATGAGGATGGCAAGCACAACAAAACTTGGGCAAAGTTGCAGGTGATTCTTGCCTATTCGATGGAATCCTATACGCCCAAAGACATCAATCAATCCCCGTTTAATGTGGGCACTGCGATCGATTTGGATGAATTTACGCCGCCTCAGGTAGCAGAACTCGCTACCAGACATGGGCTGAACCAAGCCCACCTAGAGCCGATCGCAGAATTATTAGGCGGACATCCTTACCTCATCCGTGCGGCACTCTATCACCTAGCCAGTGGCACGATCCCCCTCGACGAACTGCTCCGAACTGCTGCCACAGAGGAAGGGATTTTTCGCCAACATCTCTCGCGGCGTCTAGTAAAACTGGAACAAACACCCCACCTCAAAGACATCCTGCGATCGCTGATCGAATCCGATCGCCCTCAACGTTTCGACCTGTCAACCAGCGCTCAACTCGATGCCATGGGTTTAGTCATCCGCACGGGCAACGGTCTAGAAATTCGCAACAACCTCTACCGTCAATATTTTCGCGATCGGCTACTTGGCTCCTGAGAAAAACATCTTTTGTTGTTTGGGGTACGAATATGATTTTTGCCTATCCCTTTTTGGCAAAATTTGACAATTTTTGTTAAAACTGTAAAGTGTGATGAATCCGATCTGCCTAACAGAGCACTTAATGGGAGGTTCGCAGTTATGACAACGGTTAATGTCTCTTTGCCTGATTCCATGCGCGAATTTATTCTGGAGCAAATCAAAGAGGGTAGCTACAGCACCGTAAGCGAGTACCTGCGGTACTTAATCCGCCAAGAGCAAAAACGGGTAGCTCAGGAAAAACTCGATGCCATGTTGTTGGAAGGGCTGAATAGTGGAGAGTCCGTTGAAATGACGGACGAGCTATGGGAACAGATGCGATCGCGTCTTGCAGACAGATCTCAACAACAAAAGAAGAATAACTAGAAAATTGTTGAAAGATTTAATTTTTTAGGGGGCACAGGATGTTCAAATTGAAGTCATTAGAGTAATTCATGCGGCTCAGGACATTGAGGCGATATTTGAGGAAGAGGAGTTATGAAAAAACTTTTGCAACTGGGGCTTAGTCTGGGAGCGATTGCGCTGACATCTTGGAGTTGCGCATCTCCCGCACCGAATGCTAGTTCCAGTCCTGCAAGCACGCCCCAACCCACGCAAACGCCCTCTGCTATCGCCACTGCACCCAAACCCGTAACATCCCCAACCACCGAGGCTGCTCCAACAACTAGAGCCATAGCGATCGGCGATCTTAAAGAATTAGGAAGCGATCGCGTTTGTCAAAATGCCCATCCAGATAGCATTCTGTTTGCCTACACGGAAACGCGCAACTTCAAAATATATTTGTGCGCTGAAGAACAACTTCCCGATCGCCCTCGCTGGTATATCAGTAAGAATACGGATGGTTCCAGTGGCATTAGTCTCGATGGGAAATCATCCAATCCGCTCAGGGGCGATATCATCGAATTTCAGAACGAGGGCTATACCTATACGATTGAAATCCCCTCTGCCCAAAATCTCGCGCCCTCTTTACGGATAACTTTTCCCAATGGCTTGATGAAGTTCGAGCCCCTGTTACGCTATCTGGGAAATACAGCCACTTCAGTAGTTCGTCTAGATCGAGAGGAACCTCTGCAAGCCGTTTTACGCGATCGCGATCGGTTTGGGATCTGCGATTCCAACTTTAATGAATCCGATGCAAATCGTCATTCTAATATCTATAATCTGGGGCAAGACAAGTATTTGGTGATGGTGCAGTGCTTTTTAGCAGCATATCAGGGCTCATACGCACTTGTTCTCTATAACGCTGACACCAAAGAGATTCGCCTGCTCAGTTTGGACGATTTCAAGCAAGAAGATAGCCGAATTCTTAAAACCACGACTACGCAGTTTGCAGGGCTGCCAAAGTTTAACGCCAGCACGGGAATTCTGAGCAATTACGCCAAGTCGAGGGGTGTGGGTGACTGCGGTACTTTTGCCAAGTACAAATTTGAGAACGAGCAATTTGTCTTGCAAGAATATCGCGCTAAATTTAGCTGTGATGGACGGGCGATCGATCCCGCCCAGTATCCTCTCATCTATCCCAAATAGATCTATCCCAAATAGAGCGATCGCCAGTCATAGCAAAAGGCTCAAACATTTCTGCTTGAGCCTTTTGCGGTCAGATAAATTTATTTGGTGAAAATTGAACCTTTCAGTTCTTTCTTACAGCCATGAACTTACGGCATTCGATCTAAAATCCAAAGAATTGAAATTCAAGATTTAGTAGTTACGTGAGAAGCTGTTGCCTCTACGTCCACCACCACCAAATGAACCTCTGTCTTCACGAGGCTTAGCCTTGTTGACTTTCAGATCGCGACCCATCCATTCTGCTCCGTCAAGAGCTTCGATGGCAGCCGTTTCCTCTGTTTCCGTTCCCATTTCGACAAAACCAAAGCCACGCATGCGACCCGTTTCGCGATCGGTAGGAAGCTGAACGCGTTTGACTGTGCCATACTCTGCAAATGCAGCGCTTAGATCAGCCTCTGTAACCTCATAGGATAGGTTACCAACGTAAATTGACATAAATTATCTCCAAAACTTAGAAGTGTGTAGAGAGTGAAATTTCGGAGGGAAGCCTGCCAATGCAAAACACGAAAAACTCGCTAATACGATAAACAAATGCCGCAACCGATACTTAATTCTCACCCCACTAACCTAGCACACTTTCCAGAAAGTGGAGCAAAGCCTTGGGATTCAGTTCCAATTGTAAAGAAACGTAAAGAATTGCGTAAGTAGCTTATCGATCGCTGATGGCTCGTTATGGCTGATTGAATATAGTGATAGTGCGCTCTACACGCAAATAACTTGGTTAAAGCTTATGAAACCGATCGTTACCGATTTAAAGTTCACTCGATTTACGAAGATTGTGTCCTTCGCTACAGTACTCATTGCTGCGATCGCTTCGACAGGCGTGACTTTCTCAGCAAGTTCCGCACAGGCGAACAATGCATCCAGCATTTCGCAAAGGGCAAAAAATACGACTTCTGTTGCTTCCACACCCAATAAGTTAGAAGCCAAGTCTGAGCCTTTGTTTGAGACTGCTCAGAGGCTTCAACAAGATCCTTCTCAAATCGCTCAAAATTCGAGTCAAACTGCTAAGCGTACAGACGAGCAAACTGCGATCCCCATCCAGATGGCTGGCTTCGATCTACCCATATGGATTTATCCTGTGGGTGGGGCAATCTTTCTGATTTTCTTTTTGCCCCAGCTTGGTTGGATTTTAGGGTTAATCGTGGTGGGCGAACGAGAAGTTGGCATTGTGGTCAAGAAATTCTCTAGTCGTAGCCTTCCCCCAGGACAGTTGGTAGCACTAAACGGAGAAGCAGGATTTCAAGCAGATACGCTCCCCCCTGGTTGGCACTTTGGTTATTTCCCTTGGCAATATAATGTCAAACGAGAACCCGTGGTGGAAGTGCCTCAAAATGAAATCGGGCTAATCTTGGCTAACGATGGTCTGCCCATTCCCCCCCAGCGCATTTTGGGAAAAGTGGTGGAATGCGACGATTTTCAGGATGCCCGCAAGTTTCTTACAAGTGGTGGCGAAAAAGGACGACAGCTAGGAATTGTCACAGCGGGTACTTATCGAATTAATACGGCGCTATTTAGTGTGATCACATCTAAAAACTGCGCTCAGCATGGCATGAGTCCCAAACAGTTACTCGTGCATACGGTCGATCCAAGTACGGTGGGAATTGTTACAACCCTTGACGGTGCACCCATTGACGAAGGAGAGATTGCAGGTTCGATCGTTCCCGACCATGACAACTTCCAAAAAGCCCAATCCTTTGTCGAACATGGTGGACATCGAGGATTGCAAGAACAGGTGGTTCTGTCGGGTTCTTGGAATCTCAATCCTTGGTTTGCAGCGGTACAACAGGTTCCCATGACTGAAGTTCCCATTGGTTATGTGGGTGTGGTGATTTCCTTTGTAGGGCGATCGCATGAAGATGTCAGTGGCGATTCATTTACCCATGGCAATCTTGTCAATGTTGGCAGTAAGGGGGTTTGGGTCGATCCGCTCTATCCTGGTAAGCATCCCCTAAACACGCAAATCATGAAGGTGGAACTCGTGCCCACCACCAATATCGTGCTGAACTTCTCATCGCGGATCAATAGCGAGCATGGCTATGATTCCAAGTTGAGCGCCTTGAAATTACTCTCCTTTGATGGTTTCACCTTCGATCTAGAGGTATTCCAAATCATCCATGTTGGCGCACAGGATGCCCCAAAAGTGATTTCTCGACTCGGCTCGATGCAAAATCTCGTCGATCACGTCCTACGCCCCATTGTCGGTAACTACTTCCGCAACTCGGCACAGGAATATACGATTCTTGACTTCCTCACAGCTCGTAGCGAACGCCAAGCAGAGGCAGCGGAATACGTGCGGGTTGCGTTACGCGCCTACGACGTCCAAGCAGTGGATACCTTGATCGGACTGATTACGCCACCACCCGAGTTGATGCAAACCTTAACCGATCGCAAGATTGCCGAGGAACAACAAAAAACCTATGAAGTGCAGCGCATTGCTCAAACCCAACGTCAAGAGTTGGTCAGAGAAACTGCCCTCGCAGATATTCAACAAAAGGTGGTGACTGCCGAGCAAGGTGTGAAGATTTCAGAATTGGAGGCTAATTCTAGAGTTATGGAAGCCAATGGCGAAGCCGAATCCATTCGCGTTACGGGGCAAGCCAAAGCCGAAGTTTATCAAGCGGGTGTGAATGCCTTAGGTTCGCAGGGCTTTACCGCATTACAACTCATGCAGGTAATCGGCGATAACGGCGTGCGCGTTGTGCCTGATGTCGCTGTCAGTGGCAACAACGGTGCGGGTCTTGTTGATGGTCTGATGGGAATGCTGCTATGGAATCAAACCAAGGAGAGTCATGCCGAAAATGGCGGTCAAACGGTCACTGTGAATAGTCAAACTGCGGATAAGAAGTAACTTCCTTCTGTAGCACAAGGGGGCAACGTGATTGCCCCCATTAAGTGACATAAATTTCTACGAGGGGTTGGTTATGAATCATTAATCTTGGTAGCACAAAGTAAACTAGACACACCCCAAATAACATGATTATCTTATGACCGAAGAATTGCCTTCTAATCTTATCCTTGTTGAACAACAACCTGCCCGACCAGTCAGAACGCTTCAGGCTTTAATAAAATTGTATGCAGACGGACATCGTAATTTTTCAGGCTCAGATTTGCGTGGTGTAACTGTAGATATTTTGGACAAAGAAGTTCAAAATCTAGATTTGCATGAAGTGATTCTCACTGGCTCCAATCTTAAAGCTGTTATATTGCGTGGAAGCGAAAATTTTAAAGTTGATTTATGTGGAGCTGACTTAAGCAACTGCAATTTAGAAGGAGCCGATTTATCTAAGTGTAGGATTGACCAATGCAACTTCAGCAATGCAAATTTAAAAAAAGCAAATTTAAGTGGGGTTTCTTGTCGAGGCTCTGATTTTATTAAAGCAAATGTACAAATCATCAACTCCTACAGTGGCGATTTTGCTGCCTCAAATTTTATAGAATAGACTTGTTTGGAAATAATAGATAATAACAAAACAGTTAGAAGGCGAGATG
>NZ_JAZBJZ010000195.1:0-5736 GCF_036349135.1 Tumidithrix elongata BACA0141 | reverse complement strand
AAGCCCCCAAAGAGAAAAAGCTCTTGTTCGTTAGTAGAACAAGAGCCTTTTCTTAGAATATTAATCTTGGCATCGAGTTATTTTCCCGTAGGGCTACCCCTAAAGTATCTTCACCGTAACAGCGTTTCACATCTGAGTTCGAGATGGATCAGTGTGGTTCCACCGCACCATAGACACCAAGAAATCTGTTGGGTCAACTTACCTTGAACCCTGAAAGCTACACAGTAATAGTCATCTGTCTCGTAGACACCTTTGTCTTTATTCTTTTCGTTCTTAATTAAATTGAGGACAAGCCCTCGGTCTATTAGTACTTCTCGGCTACACGTGTTGCCACGCTTCCACCTGAAGCCTATCAACGGGTATTCTGCCCGTGACCTTACTGGATTAACTCCATGAGAGCACTCATCTTGAGGTGGGCTTCCCACTTAGATGCTTTCAGCGGTTATCCTCTCCGCACATGGCTACCCAGCGTTTACCGTTGGCACGATAACTGGTACACCAGCGGTGCGTTCCTCCCGGTCCTCTCGTACTAAGGAGGAGTCCTCTCAATGCTCTTGCGCTTGCACCGGATATGGACCGAACTGTCTCACGACGTTCTGAACCCAGCTCACGTACCGCTTTAATGGGCGAACAGCCCAACCCTTGGCACGTACTTCCGCACCAGGTTGCGATGAGCCGACATCGAGGTGCCAAACCTCCCCGTCGATGTGAACTCTTGGGGGAGATCAGCCTGTTATCCCTAGAGTAACTTTTATCCGTTGAGCGACGGCCATTCCACGCTGTGCCGTCGGATCACTAAAGCCGACTTTCGTCCCTGCTCGACTTGTTGGTCTTGCAGTCAAGCTCCCTTATGCTTTTACACTCTTCGGCTGATTTCCGTCCAGCCTGAGGGAACCTTTGCGCGCCTCCGTTACCATTTAGGAGGCGACCGCCCCAGTCAAACTACCCGCCTGAAACTGTTCCCTTCCCAGATAATGGGTAAGGGTTAGAATCCTAGCCTCTCCAGAGTGGTATCTCACCGTTGGCTCCATAATCCCCACAAGGATTACTTCATTGCCTCCCACCTATCCTGCGCAGAAGAAGCCCGAACCCAATTCCAAGTTATAGTAAAGCTTCATAGGGTCTTTCTGTCCGGGTGCAAGTAGTCCGTATCTTCACAGACATTCCTATTTCGCCGAGTCTCTCTCCGAGACAGCATCCAAATCGTTACGCCTTTCGTGCGGGTCGGAACTTACCCGACAAGGAATTTCGCTACCTTAGGACCGTTATAGTTACGGCCGCCGTTCACCGGGGCTTCGGTCGCCAGCTTCACTTTCGCTGACCGACTTCCTTAACCTTCCGGCACTGGGCAGGCGTCAGCCCCCATATTTCCTCTTGCGAGTTAGCGGAGACCTGTGTTTTTGGTAAACAGTCGCTTGGATCATTTCACTGCGACCCACGTCTTAGGTGGGCACCCCTTCTTCCGAAGTTACGGGGCTATTTTGCCGAGTTCCTTAGAGAGAGTTATCTCGCGCCCCTTGGTATTCTCTACCTCCCTACCTGTGTCGGTTTCGGGTACAGGTAATTATGAGTTAACGTGTTTAGAGCTTTTCTTGGCAGTTTGACTACACCACTTCGAGTCCGTAGACTCTCGTACTCACATCTCAGCTCAGTCTGTTTTCTCCAGACCTCATCACCTTAATGCTTGAACCGCAATCCATCACGCGGCTGATGATCATCTCCTGCGTCCCTCTTCACTACTCATAATCAGTATCGGAATGTTGACCGATTATCCATCGACTACGTCTTTCGACCTCGCCTTAGGTCCTGACTAACTCTCCGTGGACGAGCCTTGCGGAGAAACCCTTAGGGTTTCGGGGCATTGGATTCTCACCAATGTTTGCGCTACTCAAGCCGACATTCTCACTTCTGCTTCGTCCACGTCTGCTCGCGCTAACGCTTCTACCTAATGCAGAACGCTCCCCTACCGATTAATTAATTAATCCCACAGCTTCGGTGCATCGCTTAGTCCCGTTCATTTTCGGCGCGGGAACACTTGACCAGTGAGCTATTACGCACTCTTTCAAGGGTGGCTGCTTCTAAGCAAACCTCCTGGTTGTCTCTGTATTCCTACCTCCTTTACCACTTAGCGATGGCTTGGGGACCTTAGCTGGTGATCTGGGCTGTTTCCCTCTTGACTATGGAGCTTATCCCCCACAGTCTGACTGGCTGTGTGTGCATCTGGTATTCAGAGTTTGTCTCGATTTGGTACCGGTCTCCCAGCCCGCACCGAAACAGTGCTTTACCCCCAGACTATAATCACAACCGCTATGCCTCAACATATTTCGGGGAGAACCAGCTAGCTCTGGGTTCGATTGGCATTTCACCCCTAACCACAGGTCATCCGCTGATTTTTCAACATCAGTCGGTTCGGACCTCCACTTGGTGTTACCCAAGCTTCATCCTGCCCATGGTTAGATCACCCAGGTTCGGGTCTATAAACAGTGACTATCGCCCTTTTCAGACTCGCTTTCGCTTTGGCTCCAGCATTCTCGCTTTAACCTGCCACTGCCTATAAGTCGCCGGCTCATTCTTCAACAGGCACACGGTCAGACGTTAAATCGTCCTCCCATTGCTTGTAAGCTTACGGTTTCATGTTCTATTTCACTCCCCTCTCGGGGTTCTTTTCACCTTTCCCTCGCGGTACTGGTTCACTATCGGTCACAGGTGAGTATTTAGCCTTACGAGGTGGTCCTCGCGAATTCACACGGAATTTCTCGTGTACCGTGCTACTCAGGATCCAGCTTGCCAAGTTTGATTTTCGATTACGAGGCTTTCACTCTCTTTGGCGTGTTATTCCACACACTTTATCTAATCTCTCTTGTACAGTGTTGCTGTCCTATAACCCCAGCTAGTCATGCCAACTGGTTTGGGCTCTTTCCCGTTCGCTCGCCGCTACTAAGGAAATCATTGTTTATTTTCTCTTCCTTCAGCTACTAAGATGTTTCAATTCGCTGAGTTCGCTCTTTCCCGTCTATGTATTCAACGGGCAGTATATAGGGTTGCCCCATTCGGAAATCTTCGGATCAATGTTTGCTTCCAACTCCCCGAAGTGTATCGTCGGTAACCACGTCCTTCATCGCCTTCCTGTGCCTAGGTATCCACCGTAAGCCCTTTGTAGCTTGACCACAATTTGCTTTTGTTCGCTTAACATTGGTGTCTACTTGCTTTTTCGTTTGTTGGTTTTCTGTGACTTTCATCCAGTTAAGATTTTTATGTCTTTACCTGTTTGTTGGTCTCTTCTAACTTCTAATTGAAAAGTTACTTTTGACTATTACTATGCAGTTTTCAAGGTTCTATCTGAACTTCGGAGTCCAGCATGCTTTCTTGATTCTCAAGATAAGTTGCTGAAGTCTCTTGTCTGGTGACGAGAATTTTGGACTCATGGTTGATTCCTTGTTCTTGTCTTTTTTTTGTAAGTTAAGTTGCTTTTTGCTTCTCTTAACTTTCAGTGGAGGTAAGCGGATTCGAACCGCTGACTTCCTGCGTGCAAAGCAGGCGCTCTACCAACTGAGCTATACCCCCTGAATCAGTTCTAATTACTCAGTCTATAGTTTTTGAAGTTTTTATGCTTCATTACTACTTTCTGTCTTCTTTTCACTGACTAGTGGGCCATCCTGGACTCGAACCAGGGACCTCACCCTTATCAGGGGTGCGCTCTGACCACCTGAGCTAATAGCCCTTGCTTGCTTCAGTGGTCAGTTACCAGTTACCATTTCTCAGCTGTTCACTTTTGCTTACAGAGTTTTTTCTGTTTGCTTGAGCTATTTACTGTTTGCTGATTCCTGTTTCCTGTTCACTGGAAAAACCAGACATAGTTTGAAAGCCTACTAATAAACTCCGACCGACCTTGGGATGGCTTTACAGTTGAGTATTTTTTGTTTCTAGGTACTTGTGTTCTTTTTGCATCGTTCACTTTCTCTTTCTTCGTTCTCTCTGTAAAGTAGGTCTCCCTAAAAGGAGGTGATCCAGCCGCACCTTCCGGTACGGCTACCTTGTTACGACTTCACCCCAGTCACCAGCCCTGCCTTAGGCATCTCCCTCCGCGAACGGTTAGGATAACGACTTCGGGCGTGACCAGCTTCCATGGTGTGACGGGCGGTGTGTACAAGGCCCGGGAACGTATTCACCGCAGCATTCTGATCTGCGATTACTAGCGATTCCGCCTTCACGCAGGCGAGTTGCAGCCTGCGATCTGAACTAAGACTGGGTTTATGAGATTGGCTTGCGCTCGCACGCTTGCAGCTCTTTGTCCCAGCCATTGTAGTACGTGTGTAGCCCAGGACGTAAGGGGCATGCTGACTTGACGTCATCCACACCTTCCTCCGGTTTGTCACCGGCAGTCTCTCTAGAGTGCCCAACTTAATGATGGCAACTAAAAACGTGGGTTGCGCTCGTTGCGGGACTTAACCCAACATCTCACGACACGAGCTGACGACAGCCATGCACCACCTGTGTTCGCGCTCCCGAAGGCACTCTCTCCTTTCAGAGAGATTCGCGACATGTCAAGTCCTGGTAAGGTTCTTCGCGTTGCATCGAATTAAACCACATACTCCACCGCTTGTGCGGGCCCCCGTCAATTCCTTTGAGTTTCAATCTTGCGACCGTACTCCCCAGGCGGGATACTTAACGCGTTAGCTACGGCACAGTAGGGGTCGATACCTACTACACCTAGTATCCATCGTTTACGGCTAGGACTACTGGGGTATCTAATCCCATTCGCTCCCCTAGCTTTCGTACATGAGTGTCAGTTATGGCTTAGCAGGACGCTTTCGCCGCTGGTGTTCTTCCCGATATCTACGCATTTCACCGCTACACCGGGAATTCCTCCTGCCCCTACCACACTCTAGCCTATCAGTTTCTTTTGCCTTTACAAGGTTAAGCCTTGCGCTTTAACAACAGACTTGATAAGCCACCTGCGTACGCTTTACGCCCAATAATTCCGGATAACGCTTGCATCCTCCGTCTTACCGCGGCTGCTGGCACGGAGTTAGCCGATGCTTATTCGTCAGGTACCGTCATTATCGTCCCTGACAAAAGAGGTTTACAATCCACAGACCTTCGTCCCTCACGCGGTATTGCTCCGTCAGGCTTTCGCCCATTGCGGAAAATTCCCCACTGCTGCCTCCCGTAGGAGTCTGGGCCGTGTCTCAGTCCCAGTGTGACTGGTCATCCTCTCAGACCAGTTACTGATTGTCGCCTTGGTGTGCCGTTACCACTCCAACTAGCTAATCAGACGCAAGCTCATCTTCAGGCTATTAATATTTCACCTCTCGGCACATTGGGTTTTAGCGACCGTTTCCAGTCGTTGTCCCCATCCTGAAGGCAGATTCTTACGCGTTACTCACCCGTCCGCCACTAAATCCGAAGATTCCGTTCGACTTGCATGTGTTAAGCATACCGCCAGCGTTCATCCTGAGCCAGGATCAAACTCTCCATGATGTAATAGAATTACTCCTACTACTTTTGGTAGAATTTAAAAGCTCTTTGCTTCTTTTCTAATTAGATTTCGTGAAAAATCTTTCTTTCGTCTATTTGTTCTGACGAGGTTTATTAGTGCTCTTTAGCTTTCAAACTATTCTCTTGTCTTGGTTCTGGCGCTTTCTCGAGAACTCCTTTCGTTTGCTCTCGTTTTTTCGCCTTACTAGGCTACCTAACTTTCTCGGGCTTGTCAACCCCTTTTTTAAATGTTTTTTT
>NZ_JAZBJZ010000194.1:0-5871 GCF_036349135.1 Tumidithrix elongata BACA0141 | reverse complement strand
TTCATTTAGCTCACCTTCTATAGGGTAGCCCTATTTCCGCCCTGCTGTACTAGCCCCGCAGCCCTAAAAATTGTGGATGGCACAAAGCTGATTGTTAAAGCAAATCCAGAAACAGGAGCGATCGCATTGAATACCCCCGTAAGCTTAGTAAAATCTGAAGAGACGACATGGTTCATTCCAAATGTGTCACAATCAGAAATTGATGCAAGGGTTCCTAATGCACCCACTGACGGGAACGATTAGCGATCGCTGCTAAACCTGAGATTTTGTATTCTTCTCCCTGACCCCGATCCCATGAAGGGTCGGGTTTGTCCGTATTTAGTCGTTGTGTGAGATGTAGTTGTATTGGATATCATGAACGAATTATTTGCTAGGTTCAAACAAAACGAAACAAGCAAGAAAGAGAAATCAGAGCGAGCAAAACTACGCAATCCTAACCGCATCCGCGATCACCTTGCCAACGAGCGCACTTTTTTAGCATGGATTCGGACGAGTATTGCATTAATGGGTATTGGGGTTGTGGTAGTGCGGTTGCGGATCTTGCGTCCGCCCCTTTTACCCAATCCGGGCAATGGCTGGAAACTGGGCCTGTTCTTTTCTCTAATTGGGTTGGTAACGATATGGCTCTCGACACAGCATTACTTTGCGGTTCGCAACGATATAGACGATGACACCTACGAACCATGCGATCGCTGGGTAATTCTGTTCAGTCTGATGATTACACTTCTCGCCGCAGGAGTGCTTTACTATGTATTCTCCGTGTCCCTCGATCCCACAGGGTTAATGGTTCCAGAGTGATGTCGTTAGATGCCAAATATAAGGGCAATTCGTGAACTGCCCCTACATTCGGATATTCTGCATTTGGAAATTAAATTGGATTGCTAAAGATGAGCTTCCAACTGACAGCGATTAAAAGAGCATAGATCAATACACGGAGGACTCTTTGGGGAGCGAGTTGACAGAGTTTAGAACCTAAGAGCACGCCAGGAATTGACCCCAGCCAAATCGGCAAGATAATTCCCCAATTGACCGTGCCCAGACTGAGATGCCCCAGAGAAGTGAAGAATAGCAGAATCGCAGCTTGGGCTAAATCAGTTCCCACCAGCTTACGCGAGTCAAGTTGAAAAAAGGCAATCAGCACCAGTGCAAACAGCGACCCCGAAGAGACGCTGGTCATACCGACCATACAACCAAGTACCATTCCCAACGCGATCGCACCCGCACGCCCCATACCCGTATTTAGATCTAACTTAGGGAATGATGCTATTTGAAACTCTGGTGCGAGGGTTGAGAGGGCAATCTGCAATAGTCCCGCTAGCGTCACCAATAAAATCATCACCCCGATCGCGTGGAGCAAAAACATATCTGGATCGAACCCGCTAGAAGCCCTCAGAACATGTAGAACCTCTACACCAAGTAGAGAACCCGGCACACTACCAAAGGCAAGCCATTTTACGATTTGCAAATCTAGAGTCTGTTGTCGCCAGTGACTGAACCCACCGAAAAATTTCATTAGGGTGGCTGCCACAATATCGGAACTGACTGCCACCGAAGCAGGCACTTGAAATACAAAAATTAGCATCGGCGTGATCAGAGAAGCCCCACCAATGCCCGTTAGACCAACAATAATACCAATAAGAAAGCTCAGAAATGGGAGCAGTAATTCATTCATAATCTCAGTTCTATCTAGAGCGCGGCGGCGGGTAAAAGTGAACTGAGATCGATCGCTGACAGATTAATAAACTTGAATTGAATCAATGCCAAAACGACGAGCGTATAGGCTGTGGATGTAATCAATCCATTCTGTAATTCTTTTTTGAAATTTCGTGCTTGCGATTGTTTCTGGAGGACATCCAGTGCTCCCATTTGGATTAAAACAATTCCCACCAAATTGGAGAGCCAATAGCCCGCAATCGCACCGGGAAAGAGGAACTTTGGGCTTGCCAAGCTACAGAGATAGCCAAAGCCATAGGCGATCGGCAGATTAAAAAATAAGTCATTCCACCAACATAGGGGTGAAAGTAAGTAACCAAGACCGAGCAGTAATAGCCCCCTTAGTTTCTTAATACTAAATCTAATTCCTTTGCCCTCAACATTTTCAGGAGTTGAGATTGTTGGGGAAATTTCCTCTGAAATTTCAGAAGCCTGCGGTTTGGTTATTAATGGTGTTGCACTACTCATTTGCGTCTCATTGTTGATGCGATCGAAGGGAAGGCGATCGCAGTTTGCTCAAGTTTTGTCACGTCCAATGCATGACTTCTTTGTCCCCTATATCGTAGCACAAAATACATTATTCCCCTGTGTTTACCGTAGTTTTTTTGCTCGAAACCAAGTTTTGAACTTGTTATTTTAGCGATAGATCGAAAGATAGAGCTACCTATGCCTCAAATGCCTGCCCCATCTAGAAATTCTTGAATTAAAACATCTGATTCGGACATTGACTCAGAAGTCCTTTTAGCAGAAAAAGGCTCGACGGGATGGCTATCTGTAGATCCCTCTGAGTTTGCGTTGGTGAGACTATGGGAGTAGATATTTTTGCCATTTAGCCCATTGCTGGACTCAGTTAGCTTGGATAAAGGAAGAGATTGAAATGGTTGGAGCGGTTGGAGTTGCTGTACTTTTAGTAATTCCTGCTCTAACACTTGAATGCGATGGAACAGCGACTTAATCACCTCTGCTTCAGGATCGGGTAAGTGTTCGCGATTGAGAGAATCCACTGGCTGCCCTTGATAGCGGATCACTCGTCCGGGAATCCCCACAACCGTACAGTGAGCGGGGACATCCCGTAGCACAATTGAACCAGCTCCTATATTGACGCGATCGCCAATTTGAATGTTACCGAGAACCTTTGCTCCAGCCCCGACTACTACATTTTCTCCTAAAGTGGGATGGCGCTTCCCAGTTTCCTTACCTGTGCCACCGAGGGTAGCGCCCTGATAAATGATGGCATTATTTCCAACAATTGCGGTTTCTCCAATCACTACACCCATGCCATGGTCGATTAAGATACCCTTGCCAATCTGAGCCCCTGGATGAATTTCTATCCCCGTTAAAAACCTCGCTAACTGGGAAATTGTCCTAGGAATAAAAGGAACTCTCAGTCGATATAGCCAATGGGCGAAACGATGAAATAAAAGAGCGTGCCAACCGGGATAACACAGGAAAATTTCAAGCCAGTTCTTCGCGGCTGGATCTTGCTTCTGAATTGCTTGAAAATCAGCAAAGATTATTTCTAACACGTCCAGCAGTTACCGTAAAAAGTAGGTTTACTAACGATCTTGTGGTTCATCCTCCCTGATGCATCCAGCACTAGTGGGATCTAGAGGAAGTTCCTAAATTTTTGAAGGCGCATCAACGTACTGATGACAAAGCTTCCACTTGTAGCGGATCCTTGAAAAGTGCGGTGCTAAGATAGCGTTCTCCAAAACTTGGCTGGATTGCAACAATTAGCTTGCCTTCATTTTCTGGTCTTTTCCCAACTTTAATCGCAGCCGCAACGGCCGCACCCGAAGAGATGCCAGACAATAATCCTTCTTCGCGGGCAAGTCGGCGACCGTAAGAGAGGGCTTCATCATCTGTAACTGTGACAATTTCGTCAATTAAATCTGTACGCAAGACTTCTGGCACAAAACCCGCACCAATCCCTTGGATTTTATGACTGCCTGCATTTCCACCCGAAAGTACGGGACTGTTAGAAGGTTCAACAGCGATCGCTTGAAAGGAGGGTTTGCGTGATTTAATCACCTCTGCCACACCTGTAATCGTTCCGCCCGTCCCAACTCCCGCAATCAGGATGTCCACCTGACCGTCTGTATCTGCCCAGATTTCCTCTGCTGTTGTTTCGCGATGCACTTTGGGATTGGCTGGATTGCGGAATTGTTGCAACATAAAGGCATGAGGAATAGATGCAGCCAGTTCTGTCGCCCTTGCGATCGCACCGCGCATGCCCGCACTACTTGGGGTTAGTTCGAGTTCAGCTCCATAGGCTTTTAGCATGGCGCGTCTTTCCAAGCTCATTGTCTCGGGCATCGTGAGAATCAGACGATAGCCCTTAGCCGCCGCAACCATGGCTAAAGCAATACCCGTATTCCCTGAAGTCGGCTCAACCAGTACAGTTTTCCTCGGTGAAATCAATCCTTCAGCTTCCGCAGTCAAGATCATCGATACGCCAATCCGATCTTTTACCGAAGCAGCAGGGTTCATACCCTCTAGCTTAAGTAAAATGCGAGCAAGAGAACCCTCTGCTTTGGGAATATAGTTTAACTGCACTAGGGGAGTGCGACCAACTAACTCTGTAATATCTTGAGCAATACGCATAAAAAATTCAGGGAATGTACGGCAAGTCTCAGGGTTTACCGTGTTTATTGAGTAATTATACTAATATGTCGGTTTATTTTTAAGCAAATTTCTTTAAGTTAGATTGAGCAATCAACATACTATTTCACATTAAAGAGTGAGGAGTATCCCATGGGTTTTGTGTAGGATGTTTAGTTAAAGCACATTACAGCAGATTTACAGGTTACTGTGTTTAAGATCCCAAGCCTAACCATATGTCTTCAAACGACTATCTTGTGATATAGGCGATCGCAACCCATCTACGGTAAACCTAAGTGAAATAGTACTAATATCTAAGTTACATAGAGTTACATATAGGTAAACTCGATCGCTGTTTAGCCGCATACCATTCATGACAGATCGCTCGCCCACTGCTTTGACTTCCCCTTTGACAGACAACCGCAAAGCAGAGGTGATTCTGCTGCTCAAGCAAGTTTGCGAACCCATGCTCAATAAAGATATTGTGAGTTTAGGCATGGTACGCAATCTGCGCATTATCGATAATTACATCTACTTGCGGCTATATGTAGGTTCCGAGCAACTCGAGCTTCAAGAGCAGGTTGAAGGGATTCTTACTCATCTGGATTGGTGCAAAAAGACCTATGTCGAACTTTGCACAATTCCCAACGTGCGCACAACGTTGGCTGTTTCTAGTGGAAAAGGCGGCGTTGGCAAATCGACAGTAGCTGTCAATTTGGCAGCAGCATTGAGTTTGACTGGTGCAAAAGTGGGCTTGCTCGATGCCGATGTCTATGGCCCTAACGTGCCGCAAATGTTGGGTGCGGGACAGTCGGATATTCAGGCGATCGATACAACCCATGGTCAGCGGTTTATCCCCTTAGAGGCGCATGGTATCAAAGTCATGTCCGTTGGTTTATTGACAGATCCCAGCCATCCTCTGGCGTGGCGCGGTCCAGTACTGCACAAAATCATTACCCAATTTATTCACCAAGTGGAATGGGGAGAATTAGATTATCTCTTGATTGATTTGCCCCCAGGTACAGGCGATGCTCAAATCACAATTGTGCAAGAAAGTCCGATCTGTGGGGTTATCTTAGTGACAACGCCCCAACAAGTAGCGATCGCGGATGTACGTCGCAGTGTTCATATGTTCCGTCAGGTGGGTGTGCCTGTATTAGGCATTGTTGAGAATATGAGCTATCTGCTTACAGAAAATCTTGGCAATGATGGAGAGCATTCTCACATTCCTCAATATATTTTTGGGAAGGATGGAGGAAAGCAATTAGCCGAAGAATTGCAAGCCCCTTTGCTAGGGCAAGTTCCTATCCATGCTTGTATTTGCGAAGGTGGGGATATAGGCGTGCCAATTACTTTAAGCGATCGCCATTTTTTCGCTAGTCAAGTTTTTACTGAAATAGCCCAAGCTTTAGTCGAAACATTCTCTCACGCACGCAAATGCTTTTGATGTCCCATCTGCTTGTGGCGGGGCACTATATTTCTCTTTCACAAAATTGAATTCTTCGGCCAATTCAAGGATGAAATGCAACGGGGTCTGATGAAGCAAAGAATACTTCG
>NZ_JAZBJZ010000193.1:0-5881 GCF_036349135.1 Tumidithrix elongata BACA0141 | reverse complement strand
AACCTATAACTTTGGGGGCTTTTTTTCTACCCTAAACTTCTCAAACACGCTCTTATATCAACGCTTTGATGTTGAAGGTCGCCCCAATATCAATGACGGACGCAATAGCTTTACCTACTATACGCCTGTGGTGGGGATTCCTGAAATCAGTGCCCCAAATATCAAAAACCGTTCCTTTAGTATCACTGCCGATGTCGATATTCCTAAAAATGGCGCAGAAGGCGTTCTAGTGACGCAGGGCGGACGGTTTGCAGGGTGGAGTTTCTACCTCAAGGATAGTAAGCCGACCTTTGTTTATAATTTCCTGAATAGCACTCGCACCACAATTCAAGCTTCGGAACCCGTAGCGAGTGGTAAGTCCAAAATCCGCTTTGATTTCACTTCCGATGGTAGTGCGATCGGTGCTGGTGGTACGGGTAAGCTCTTTATCAATGACAAACAAGTTGCCGAAGGTCACATCGATAAAACCGTAGCGGCTCGTTTTGGCATCGATGACACCTTTGATATCGGGCGAGATACGGGTACGCCAGTTGCGGACACTTATCAAGTTCCCTTTAAGTTCTCAGGCGAGTTACAACAAGTCAAGGTCGATCTGTTGTAGTCGATAAAAGCGAATAGATTGCAATCGCTCTTACGAAATCAGCATTTTGCGATTTTGTGGGGGCGATTGCTCGTTTTAGAATCCATCTAGTTAACTAAGCTATAATTAGGAACAAATTGACTTGCGAAAACTACTTATGTCTCCATCTAATATTGAAGAGAGGCTATCCAAGCTTGAAGCCGAAGTTACTCAATTAAAACAATGTCTATCGATCAATATAGATACTGTTAAGCCTTGGTGGGAGAGTATTATTAGTGTGTTTGCTGATGATCCTGCTTTTGAAGAGGCGATTACAATTGGTCAAGAATATCGAAGGTCTTGGAAAGACGAATTTGAGATCGATGAGGTTAGGTAATGTATTTACTTGACACAGATCATCTTAGTGTGATTGAGCGTGGTGGAGTTCCAGCTCAAAACCTTGTTAAAAAACTTGCTATTCTCTCACCTGAAAGTATTGTCGTTACGATTATTACTTATGAGGAACAAACTCGTGGATGGCTAGGTTACATTGCGAAAGCACGAAATTTGGAAGAACAAATTATTGCATATCGTAAACTAGAGAAGCATATCACCACTTTTTCAAAATTAAAGGTAGTGGGCTTTGATAATGAAGCGGCAAATGTTTTTAAGGAACTTCGAGCTAATTATCCGCGATTGGGAACAATGGATCTAAAAATTGCAGCGATCGCTATTTCTAAGAAGGCAACTTTACTAACTCGTAACTTGTCTGACTTTGAGAATATTGCCAATTTGCAAGTGGAAGACTGGACAAGCTGAGCGATTGCCAGAAATAATTTGTTTTCGAGTGTATGGCATACACAAACAAAAACTGAGTAATACTGTAATTCTGAAGCATATATTACGATCTATCTCAAATTTCTCAGGGTGCTTTCAACTTTCTACAAAAGGATAAGATGTTACTAGAGACTGAGAAAAGAATATGACTGAAACCGTTGTTTTGCAAATACCAGAAGCATTGTACCAACGCTTATCGATGCAATACTCATTTATACTAGAAAGAAGTGTTAGAGAACTACTCAAATGCCAGAAATACTTAGAAGAATCACAGTAAATCCCAAACAATGTGGCGGTCGCCCTTGTATTCGCGGCATGAGAATTCGTGTCTCTGATGTTCTCGACCTATTTGCGGCTGGACTAAGTGCCGAAGAGATTTTAGAAGAAATGCCCGATCTAGAAAGAGATGACTTGAAAGCCGCCCTCGCTTACGCATCGCGTAAACTCAATCATCCCGTATTAGTTGCATGACTAGGTAAATCATTAGTAGAGATTAGCGGAGCTTCAATTTAAAAAAATGGATATTGAAGCCTTAGATGTCTTTTGAATGACCGACTTTTTTTTTAAAGATGTGATATGACTGAAGGCTTGACATTAATCAAGTTTATCTAATTCATCCTATGACAAACCTGATCGAATACGAAACTGCCAGTGACGAAGTAAAGGCAGTTTATGACGATATTCGTATTACCCGCCAGACTGAATATATCAACAATTTCTGGAAAGCCCTTGCCAACCATCCGCCCACCCTGCGGCGCACATGGGAAACCCTTAAAGAAGTCATGGGTGGTGAAGGCGATATCGATCCCCTCACAAGGGAACTGATTTACATTGCTGTCAGCGTCACCAATGGCTGTGAATATTGTATTGCTTCCCATACCGCTGCTGCCCGTGCTAAAGGGTTAACCGAAAAAGTCCGAGGCGAACTCTTTGCGATCGTTGCTGCCGCGAATGGCAATAATCGTCTTGCCAATGGCTATCAAGTTCCTATCGACGAGCAGTTTAAAGCATAATGGTTGCAGTTTTATTCGATCTAGATGGAACTCTCACCGATCCTAAGATTGGGATTACCTCCTGCATTCAGTATGCGATCGATCGCCTTGGCTATCAGCCCATCGCCACCGAGGAATTGCTTTGGTGCATTGGCCCACCCCTAAAAACAAGTTTTGCCAAGCTGTTGCAAACTGCCGATGAAGGTTTGGTAGATCGGGCAATTTCTCTCTACCGCGATCGCTTTTCAACCCTTGGTCTATTTGAAAACGTCCTTTATCCCGAAATTCCAGAAACCCTTGAATCGATCCGAGCGAAAGGCTATCAAACCTATGTGGCAACCTCTAAACCTCATATTTTTGCTAAACGAATTATCGAGCATTTCAGTCTGTCATCGCTCTTTGATGGCATCTATGGCAGCGAACTAGACGGCACGCGCAGCATAAAAGGCGAACTGATTCGTCATGTTTTGCTCCGTGAAAACCTAGCTCCTGAGGAGACTGTGATGGTCGGCGATCGCTTCCACGATGTTGTCGGGGCAAAGCAAAATCAAGTATTCGCGATCGGTGTCACCTATGGCTATGGCACGGAAGAAGAATTAAGCACCCACGGTGCTGATGGAATTGCTCATTCCCCCATAGATATTCCCAACCTGATTCCACCCAAGTAGAACCCACATCAATTCCCTATGAATGAACTATTGTCACATATCGATCCCAATCTACTCCAACAGATCGGATTTTATTCGCATCAGATCGACTTCACTTTTCTGAGTAGGCTCTCATTTCTTCTCTTTATTCTGGCGATGCTACTTGGCACGGGCTTGAGTCTGACTGTATCGCAGATTTTAGAACCCCTGCGCAATGTACGTTTAGTCATCTTCTCCCTAGTGGCAAACTTTGTGGTTGTGCCCTTTTTGGTCTTTCTCGTACTGCAATTTGTCACGGTAAGCGAACCGATTAAGATTGGCTTTACGATTCTTGCCGTGGCGGCTGGCCCTCCTGTTTTGCCGAAATTAGCACAAATGGTAAATGGGAACCTCGCCTTTGCCGCCGGATTAATGATGGTGTTGATGCTTGGCTCTTCGATCTTTATGCCGATCGTGCTGCCCCTAGTTTTAGATGGCGTACAGATTAGTCCTTGGCAGGTTGCGAAACCTTTATTTGTTTCTCTATTGCCTCCCTTAGCGATCGGTTTGCTGATTAGGTGGCGTTACGAAGCGATCGCTGCGAATATCGTCCCCTTTCTCCGTCGAGTTACCAATTTTTCCCTAATTCTAGGTTTGGTTTCCTCCCTTGCATTGCAGTTCAATAGCTTGATTGAATTGGCTAAAAGTGGAATCGTAATCGCGATCGCCGTTTTTATCGTGGTTGCTTTTGCGGTGGGATATTTCCTCGGTGGTCCCAATCTCGATACGAGATTAACCTTAGGCGTGGGTACGGCACAACGTAACATTGCAGGAGCACTCTTAGTCGCTGGAACGAATTTTGAAGATCCCGCGATTATCAGCGTCATCGTGGTGACGAGTTTATCCTTATTTGTGGTAATCAGACTGATCGCGAGAATCTCTTTGAGTCAACAAGCTCAACCTGAGGCAGAGAGTACAACTTCTGTGGGTAATGTTCAATAATGAGCAGTTGTTTTTTGCCACTTGGTCTCTCCATTCCGATTTTCAGGAGGCTGCAATCGATAGAGAAAAGCTACCAATACCATTCTTAATAGATTAAAAATATGAAATTCACAGCTTTGAATGACCAACTGCATGACTACCTCCTCTCCGTTTCTTTGCGCGAACCGCTACTTTTGCAACAACTGCGCGAGGAAACCTCACACCACGCCAGAGGCAATATGCAAATTGCCCCAGAGCAAGGACAGTTCATGGCTCTACTCGTGCAACTGATTGGTGCAGAAAAGACCTTGGAAGTTGGCGTGTTTACGGGTTATAGTTCGCTTTCGGTCGCTTTAGCTTTACCCGAACATGGAAAAGTGATTGCCTGTGATGTCAGCGAAGAATATACCAGCATTGCCAGACGCTATTGGGAAAAAGCCGAAGTTACCCATAAGATCGACTTGCATATTGCCCCTGCGATTCAGACGCTCGATCGCTTGCTGGCAGAGGGACAGGCGAATACCTTCGATTTTGCCTTTATTGATGCTGACAAAGAGAACTACGATGGTTACTACGAGCGATCGCTACAACTTGTGCGTAAGGGTGGCTTAATTGCGATCGATAATGTGCTGTGGAGCGGACGAGTGCTAGACTCACAGCTTCAAGATGTCGATACCCTAGCAATTCGCGCCCTCAACCAGAAGTTGCATCAAGATCGACGGATTTCTCTATCGCTATTACCCGTTTCCGATGGATTAACTCTGGCACTAAAGCGTTAAGCATGGAAGCCAAACATCCGCATCATCTGTACTCATCTTAACTTGTAAGTTCGCTAGGAATTTTCCATGAAATTAAAACAAATCTTATCTTCCTTAGTAAGTCCTGCCTTGCTCAAGATCTTGACCGTTGTTTTCTTAATATCCGTGGGTCTGACAACTTCTTGGGATTTAGTTCGAGCTACCCCAAAAGACTCTTCTTTGAGCAATCCCACGTTAGCGCAAGTGATTGCCAGTCCCCATCGCTCTGCTAAAAATCGCGCCCGCGATCGCGATCGCCATCCAAAGGAAACACTAGAATTTTTGGGATTGCGCCCCAACTATACAGTTGTCGAGCTATGGTCTGGCGGAGGTTGGTATACGGAAATTCTGGCTCCATTCCTACGCGATCGCGGACAGCTCATTGCGACCAATTTTGACACGACTAAAAGTAAGCCAGCTAAGGCATTTCAAGAAAAATTGACTACCAATCCTGATATCTTTGGCAAAGTGAAAGTTGTCACGATTGAACCACCTCAGAAACTGAAACTCGCTCCTAATAACTCCGTCGATCTAGTTTTAACATTCCGCAATATCCACAATTGGATTACGGGTGGGTATGCTGATAAAGTGTATGCCGCAGCATTTCAGGCGCTCAAACCCAATGGTATTTTCGGTGTAGAAGAGCATCGGGCTAAGGCTGGGACAAGTTTACAAGAGAGTGCTAAGACGGGATATCTTGACGAGAAGTCTGTCATTGCTGAGATCGAAAAGGTAGGGTTTAAGTTCGTTAGCAAGTCGGAAATTAATGCTAATCCCAAAGATACGAAGGATTATGTCGATGGAGTTTGGACGCTTCCACCTACATTGAGGCAAGGAGAGAAAGATAAGGAACGCTATCTTGCCATTGGAGAAAGCGATCGCATGACCTTGAAATTCATTAAGCCAGCTTCTCTTGACAGGGTTCTACCCTAAATTTAAATTGAATCACTTGAAGAAGATTAAGGTTAGGGTAGCATGACACATATTCTTTGCTTACAAAACCAAATATGAACAAAGAGTCTAAAATTCAACTTGCTAGTACAGCAGGGCGGAAATAGGGCTACCCTATAGAAGGTGAGCTAAATGAAA
>NZ_JAZBJZ010000192.1:0-5947 GCF_036349135.1 Tumidithrix elongata BACA0141 | reverse complement strand
CGCCAACTACGATAAAGACCGTATCCTTAACTTGCCAAGTCAAAGGCTGACCAGTACTGCGGGGCACGGCAGGATCGTAACTCCGCGTCTCTAAACCTACCACCACATCGGTAGTGTATCAAAAGTGTTGAATGAATAAATCAGATAAGGACAGGAAATTCATAACGATTGATACACTACCAATACTTTCTACGCAAAGGATCTAATTGAGGTGCATTCCCATCATGGGATGGAAGCCTATTTTTCAGAGATGGATAATCGAGATGAAACGGGATTTAGAATTTACGCTGTGTTAGGCGAACTATTCACAAATCCCAAAATCCGCATGAGAGTTGGGATTTATGGTCATTTCTACGAAACTACAGTAACTGGAATCTTTGATTTGCCCGATCGAATTACTGATTGTTTGGCAGATTATTGGTAATCCAAGTGATAATGGGAAATTAGAAATAAACTAAACCTTGTTTTAATTTCCCAATAGCTTTAAGTTATTTGATGCGCAGGGAGGAGAAAAGATCGTGATTGCAATTCCAGTTAAGACCTATACTCCCGAAGAGTATTTGGAATTAGAAATTGAATCTACAACTCGCAATGAATATCGCGATGGAGAAATTATTCCGATGACAGGCGGCACTCCTACCCATAATGAAATTATCGGAGCGCTTACGGTAATTCTCAGGCTTGCACTCAAGGGTAAATCATTACAAGTATTTGTGACCGATCAACGGCTGTGGATTCCCGATCGCAAAATCCATACTTACCCTGATGTAATGGTTGTGCCGCGTCCGATTTTGTTGCAAGAAGGACGCAAAGACACAGTGACGCAGCCTATTTTTATTGCAGAAGTGTTGTCTAATTCCACAAAAAACTACGACCGAGGCGAAAAATTTGCCGATTACCGTACAATTTCTAGCTTTCAGGAATACTTATTGGTCGAGCAGTCTAAACCTCATGTCGAACAATACGTCAAGCAAGGGGCAAATAAATGGTTGCTTCAGGAGTTCGATCGCCTAGAGGATCGGCTGACTTTATCGTCGATTGGCATCGAGGTTAGCTTAGCGGAATTGTATGAAGGTGTTGAGTTCTAAAGTTTTGAAAGTACGCGGCAAATAGTACCCACAAAACCCAAATACTGCGATCGCGATCGGTATGCATATCGCATACCCACCAGTACCACTCTCAATTGCGTCCTGACTTTTTTTGCTGCCTATCATTCAGAAGCAGTGCTGTCCTGCGAGAAAGCGGCGATCGCCAACGCGCAATCGATGTCGATCAACCACCGCATTGCGGACGAGGCCTTGGATATGCTGCTACGCCTGCTAAGCGGAACCCTCACCCGTTTTGCTACCTATGTAAATTGCAGACATGGTACGGCATGGTCGAAATTCAATACCCCTGAGGAGGTTGCAGCGGTTATTGGCAAACCAAAGCATTACCTGAGGGCAGTTACAAAGAAATAAAATTATGTTAATGTCTGAGTCCTTCCGCCATATTTTTCGCCAGCTACCCAAACAAACGATGAGCTTAAATTAAGGCTTTCAACCATTATCTAGCTTAACTTCTAGTTGTTTTAGCAAGGGGTAACCTCAGAAAATCAGAAATATAGCGGGTTTGCGTTTTTAGTAAGCAAGAGCACCGAAGCATTCAGACGAAATGGAGAAAATTGCTGCCATAGATCCGTTGGATCTCCAAAAAGTCATTTCGGCTTAATTGATTGTTCCCAGCAGATCCAGAAAATCTGAAACGATCGGTGTATGCTTAATTCTAATGTTTTTGAGAAGGAGGAGTAGATCGATTTTATGAAATGCCTTCAAAACTAAAAAAAGCCAGCGACCGCAAATCACTAGCTTTTTTGAAACCCGAAGGTTTAATTTGATTCAATTGTGAAACGGACAGAATGCTTTTGGCAAGGCTTTGTTTGTCCAGTGCTTCTTCATATCTTACACCAAGATACGAAGTAGGCAAGCTTTGTGATGAAAATTTTTTTAAGATCTGCACAAAGGCTTACTGGATCGACCTGTTTGTTTCCTGATTGAGACCCGCTACATCAATCAAAATCAGGAGTAGGAGTTTTTTCGTAATGTTAAATAATTTATGGCAGTCTGCAAGCGCAGGCATGCCAACCCATGCGATCGGCGATCGCATGGTAGATGCAGCTATGCCCCACCCAGTCTCTACCCCCGAAATCTACAGACAGCAGGTTTACCGAGAATGGGTTGAAGGTTCCGCCATTTCACCAGAACTTTTTTACGCCAACGTCACCATTGCCGCCTCCGAAGCGATCGAGCATGGTGGCGACGTCTCCCGCCCTCTACACGACGCCTTAAACTGGAAAGTAGATCGCTGGCGAGATCCGCGATATTCCGGGGCAATCATTCATACCCTCGACCCGATCGCGGGAATCCGTCAAGTTTTCCAAGTCAAACTCGAAAAACCGATCTACGATGCCAAACGCGATCGGTTTCGCAAATACGAAAACCCATCGGGACGAGGACAAGTAGGCGGCTTTGCCTCTGTCGATTTATTAACCTGGCAAAAGATCGGCGATCGCTACGGCATCCTCTTGCCCTCAGATCTATCAGACCGACAATGGTACGACCGAGAGTTCTGGAACTGGGTTATTGAGTTTGGGCTACCCATCTTCATTACCGAAGGGATGAAGAAAGCCTGCGCCCTCCTATCTCAAGGTCACGTAGCGATCGCCCTATCGGGTATCACTATGGGGCGGCAAAATATAGAAGGCAAAACCCAACTGCAAGCCTACTTGGATATTTTTGCTACTCCTAAGCGCGACATTTATCTCTGTTTTGACGCGGAAACTAAACCTAAAACCATTTTTGATGTCTATCTGGCTCAATCCAAAACAGGCAAGCTGTTTGAAGACAAAGGTTGCCAAGTGCGCGTCTTGCAATTGCCCTTACTCCCCAATACAGACAAGACAGGGGTTGACGATCTGATCGTGACCCTAGGTGGCTCCGCCCTATTGCAATGTATCGATGCAGCTCTGTCTCTATCTGCTTACCGCTGGCAATTTAACTACAAGGCGCAGCTCCAAACGGAGCCTGCTATCTCTTTCTCTTCACCCAGTTTGTTGCAAGCTGTCGGCACTTTACCTTCTTCTGGCATCATTGCCATTTCTAGTGCCAAGGGCACGGAGAAAACCAAATTGTTAGCCCGCGAAACTGCTAACGATACGAAATTAGTCGCACTGACCCATCTGCGTTCATTGCGGAAAAATTTAGCCCATCGCCTCAACCTGCAAGTCCTCAACGACCTAGATCGGGCAAAAGGGTTTGGTTTTCTCGGAAATACAGATCGGATCGCCCTCTGCGTTCACAGTTTGCTGGCAATTAATCCCCGCGATTACATCGGCTGTACCCTAGCGATCGACGAAGCCGCACAGGTTTTCCGCACGTTGTTAACCTCGAAGCTGTGCAACAAAAATGGCATGCGGGGGGCTTTACTAGCCAGATTGGAAGAATTGATGCGTGTGGCAGGACGAATTGTAATTGCCGATGCCGACCTCAGCGATTTTGAGTTGAATTACACCCAAAAGCTCAGGGGGGATAATGGGCAGCCCTATCTCATCCTTAACCACTACAAAGCCGAGAGCTATGCTGTAGCAATTGTAGATAGCCCTACGGATGATTGCGCGATCGCCATGTTGATGGAAGATCTGCGCGTAGGCGAAAAGGTGATGATCTGTTGCGATAGTAAGGACAAGGCGGATGCGATCGCTAAGATGGTGCGCGACTTGGGGCTAGATCTGCGCGTGATGTTGGTGACCTCGGATGGCGAACAGGCGGATGCGGATACTGAGGAGGACGGGCTGTTTGTAGCTGAAATCAACCAAAGGGTGACTGCCTATGACCTGCTGATCGTCAGTCCTTCCATGAGTACGGGTGTGAGTATCGAAACGCCGCACTTTTCTAAGGTTTATGGATTTTTCAGTGGGGTTCTGGGAGATGGGGACATTGCCCAGATGTTAATTCGCTATCGTCCCAACGTACCGCGCGTGCTCTGGTGTAAAAAATCAGGCAATCAATTTTCGCAGGTCTCGCGCGGTGAAAGTGCTTCGATGGTACGAGAGGCACTTCATACTTCCCACGATGCTGAAATTAGCTGTATCCGCCATTCCCTTGCTAGCGACTTGATTCCATTCGTGCATGACGGCTATCGGTTCGACCGCAATCCCCACATCGATCTGTTCTGCCAATATACGGCGCAACAAAATCAAGCGATGCGATCGCTTCGAGCCAATCTAATCGCGAGATTGCAATACGAGGGATGCAAGTTGGAAATCGTCACGCCCGAGGTTTCAATTCATGAGGCGAAGGAGTTGATGAAGGCCTCGAAGCAGGCGATCGCTGCGGAACACGCGCATAAGTTATGTCAGGTGGCGATTTTGAAGGGTTCGGAACTCAAGCGCCTGCGCGACAAGGAAAACCCGACGCGGGAGGAAAGGCTGATTCTGGAGGCTTCCACGATTGCGGAGGAGTTAGTAGCCGATAAACTTACGACCGAGTTGGTGGACTTTTGGCATCGCGGCAGGGTATTGCACCCTTTGCGGGAGTTGGAGGCGACGTTAAACCCCGAGCTGGCAGTCTCGACGGATACGCGGCAGATTGCCAAGCAGGCGAGTTTTAGAGGGTTTGGTACGGCTTGGGATATTCCTAAGTTGGAACTGCGCAGGCAAATCAGGGAGAGATCTGGGTTCGTGGCGTTGCTTAATCGGTTAATTGAGGGGGAAACAATTACGCTGTTCGATTTGCAACAGGAGTTTGAGCCTTTTTTAGGGAAATACGGTCGTAAGTTGGCGGATGCGGGGTTGCCTGCCTATCTGCAAAAGTCGGTTTCCTATACGTTTGGTCGTTGGCTGGAGCTTTTGGGTGTCAAGTTTCATACGATCCGCGATCGTTCGACGAATTTGGAAACGCATTTTCAAATCGACCGCGTGTATTGGGAGATTTTGATCGAGATTTTGGCGCGTCGAGCCGAGCAAAGGGTGGCATTTTTGAGCGGTGTTTCGAGTGGGCGATCGCAACTCTTACTCGATCCTAAGGTAGTATCTGAAAGAGAGGTTGTAAAAGAGGTTGAGGGCGATCGCAACTTACTTCCTTTGTTTATAGATCCGCCAGTGGCGATCGAGGAGAAATCTTTGCTTCCCGAAATTGGGGCGATCGTGCAGGTCAAGGTCAGCGAAGGGGGCAGGATGATTTGGCGGCAGGCGCGATATTTGGGTCAGGCTGCGATCGCTGGTTTAGGGCAGATTTATCGAGTTATGGTGGGAGATCTGCCGCTTAATGTCTTTTCTCCCGATTGCCTGCGGGAAATGACAACTTGAGGTGTAGATTTGGAAGTAGGCTTATACAAGACAAAGGTCTATGCCTCGGTTTGATATCATTAAATCCCACATTCCGCTCGTAATGGAAAGGTAAAATGATTACCGAAAGGCAGTGTGTATTGTTACCTGAACGGAACGAAAGTCGCAAAGTCGGTAGATTGAGCCGCGTAAGTCTCTTTATGGAATATACCTTTTCGAGGGGTTATGCAAAAAAAAACAATTTAGTTTTCGATCATAAATAGCCTCGCACAAGAATTACTGTCTGTTCGCTACTTTTGGAGATGGATGCCGGAATATTGCCATGCATAACCTGTTGTAACATCCCTTCCTGACTAGCTCCTAAAATGATCGCTTCACTGTGATTCTTTCTAGCACACTCTAGGATCGCATCAGAAATGGAACTAGCGTGAATAGAGGTCATCGTCATATAACCATTGAAGCGTTGTTTGAGAAAATCAGCGGCTTTTTCCAATATGGTAGTATCTGGCTCAGTATTATCTGGTTCAAATACTTGACACAGGTTAATTTCTGGAGTTTTACTTAAGGTCACTAGTAGACTACGGCGTAAAAATGTCTACCGTTAAACTGCCAGAGCCTTTCCTT
>NZ_JAZBJZ010000191.1:0-6112 GCF_036349135.1 Tumidithrix elongata BACA0141 | reverse complement strand
GGGAAGAGGAAAACCCTGTCCACAACTTGTTTTTATTTCCCAACAACTCTATTAAGTGAACGATGATTCTTTTGCTTTCAATTAGTATGACAGTAGGATGTTTGAAATGCTGTACAAGAAAATGATTGAGTTGTATCAAATTTATACTCCAGTCGTAATCGCTCTAGATCTGCCCGCACTGCGCTTTATCGACTGTGAGCCAGCAAAAATGACTCTACCCGAGCCTTTGCAAAGGGAAACAAGATGCCGAAAACATAGTCAACTGGGGTTGTTGTACCTTCAATATCGAGCAAAATGGCATCTACGCGATCGCAATTAAATTCAGGCATCGGTTCGCTATGCTGAATGTGTCATCGATCTGGAAGCCTATCTGCTACGTACCGTAGAAGACCAGCGTTCGCAGTTCTATACTCTCACGGTGGGAAGCATCGGGTGGACTCGTTGGATCGTCAAATCCCGTATGGGCTGCAAACCTTGCTGACCCGTCTCCCTTGGTGTCAAAGCACTTGATTAGGATTACTTCGTTCCGTTGCTGTTGCGGGAAATAGAACCACTGATGGGCTGGATTATAGGTAACTGCATAGGTTTCGCCAACGCGATCGCGATAGACCAGATCGCTAGCCACGAGGTCTGTAAGTGCAATGCTTTGGGCGTCGCACAATGCTAAGGGTGACTCTTGGACGGGTTCAGCGATCGGTCGCCAGACGTTAACGACAGCAAAGCGCTGTTGCAGTAAGTCTTTGTAATTATCAATGTTACGTGCTTCTAGCTCGATACGGGCGCGGCTATAACCAGACTTTGCCGTGAAATCGTTATGAACGCGCTTGACGGGTTCTTTGACATTCTCACCTCGTTGCGCCCGCAAAGCATTACGGACATTGCGATCGAATACCACCACTCTGCTTGCACCGGTGACTTCTTTGAGTAACCGTTCGGCTTCGGGATAGTAGACACGATGCACCTCATCGCTGTTGTAGAAATCGCGCACAACGGACTGATGGTTCACAAAGGCAAAACCCTCTCGCTCGAGGGATAAGTCTTGCGCGATCGCACGAGCATTATGAATTGGAAGTCTTTGGGCAGCATAGGTTCCATTATGCCGAGGCGTTCCTGCTGGCGGTTCGTAGGTATAGTTGATAGGTCTTTCTGCCATGGGAGCGAGATAATTGAGGTCTGCTTCAAAGCAGGGTAGATCCTTGGAAACATTTCTCTCTAAGACTTGCGAGCTATGCGTGGACATGGTTATATCCTCGAGTTTAAAAATTAACGAACTCCAGCAAGTCTAATTAACTTTACTGTTGGAGTCTTCAGAACTAGCGATCGCTTACAACCAACCCTTTAACAGATGGATAATTGGGGAGATCGTACTTGACTTAAAGTATGACTCTGCGGTAGTTTGTCCTCAGTGGAATAATTTAACCGTAATTGCGTTAAAACTATTAAGTTGAGTAGCTTGAATCATCGGTGTTGGCGGTGCTTGGAACTTGTCTGCTGGATTCAATTAAACTCAAGATGTTGAGTAAGCCCATCCCCAGATGGCTTAGAAGCTATGGAATTTGAATTAGATCATCTCTTTATCTGGACTGATGTTGGTGCTTACGAAGCTGAGCGCCTAGTATCATTCGACTTGGTTGAGGGAACCTCTAATACGCATCCTGGACAGGGCACAACCAATCGCCGTTTCTTTTTCCATAATGCAATGTTGGAGTTGTTGTGGGTTCACGATCCAGAAGAGGCGAAGTCTGAACTAATTCGTCCCACTCGTCTTTGGGAACGATGGGAGAATCGAAATCATGGAGTCTGTCCGTTCGGGATCTGTCTGCGGCCAGCCCTAAGCGGTAGTAACACAGTTGCCTTTTCCAGTTGGGCATATCACCCTCCTTATTTACCTAAAACAATGAGTATTGAGGTAGGAAAGAATAGCGATGTGTTGACTGAGCCATGGCTGTTCCAGACTCCATTTGGTAAACGTCCAGATCGATATCCTGTTGAGAAGTCACAACCTCTAGATCATGGTATTGGCTTACGCGAAATTACTCGTTTAGAGTTGGTCAGTCCTGCTGCAAATGAGCCGTCACCTGAACTTCAAGCAGTGGTCGATACAAAGCAGATAAAGCTACGGTTAGGAACAGAGTATTGTGTAGAGCTTGGGTTTGATGGAGAAGTGCTGGGAAAACAGGTGGATTTTCGACCTCAGTTGCCGCTTGTGATGAGTTGGTAGCGCCAAGTCACTACCTAACCGAACAAGTCTCTGCTGAAAACAGCAGTCTAGAGATTGCAACTAGGTAAAGTTGTTGTGCTAGGATCGCTGACCGAGGTCATAGGGCAAAAAATTAGTCACGACCCTGCTTGTGGGATGGGCAATCAGTCTTTGGATATGTTAAATTTATACATGGGCCTGACTTGGAGTGCCGTTATGACAATTTCGGGTGATCGCAAGCTAATTTCAAATATAGAACTCCCTGATGAGGACTTTGAGCCGATGCCCGAAGGTGATAAACAGCGGCGCAATTTAAGTTATGCAACCGAGGCTCTAAGGTTGTGGTTTGAGAAGAAACAGAACGTCTACGTGTCTGGAAACCTGTTTATTCGTTATCAAGAAGATCTAACGGAAAAAAGGATAGCACCAGATATCTTTGTGGTATTTGGTATGAGTAATGAAGATAGAGTGAGTTACAAAATCGGAAAAGAAGATGGAAAAGTTCCTGATTTTGTTTTAGAACTTACTTCTAAAGGAACAGTGACAAAAGACCGAGAACAAAATCCATTAATTTATCGAGCTTTGGGAGTGAAGGAGTATTTTCAGTACGATCCATCAGGTGAGTATTTGAAGCCTACTTCTTTACAAGGAGTGCGTTTAGAGAATGGGAAATATGTTGCGATCGCTGTTTCAACTTTGCCTGATGGTACTTTGTCTTTACATAGTGAAGTTCTAGGTTTGGAGTTGCATATGTATCCAGACCTAAGTTTCCGCTTTTATGACCCAATCTCTAATCAAGTTTTGCGTTCTTATGCTGAGGCGGAACATGCGAGGTTTCAGGCGGAATTGGAGCGTTCATTTGAGCAACAGGCTAGAATTGAGGCTGAGGCGATCGCTGAGCAGGAACGTAATGAAAAACTCCAAGAACGGCTGGCTAAACAACTAGCTGAGCAAAAAGCTCAACGGCTTGCCGAAAGGCTGAGGGCACTTGGATTAGATCCTGATGAAATTTAGGGCGATCGCCGATCAATTCATAAGAAAAGCGATCAATCAAAATATAAAATATTGCTAAAAATGAGTCTATGAAACCCATCTATAGCGAAGAACTCGATCGATAGCTTCCTGCCCTATATCTGCATTGTATTTTAGCCAAACACGCTGATATTCTTCTGAGAACTCTATCACATCATTTTCATTACCGCCTGACTCGTAGAACTCTGCGAGGGTAACATAAGGGCTGTAAGGTTAGAATATGTCAAATATGAACATACATCATTGCAGTAGTGAGTATGAAAGAGAAAGGTGGTTTCAAATCGAGAATCAGGTAATCTCCATCCCAATCATGCTGAAAAAGGCATAAGCATGGACTATTAATTTCAAGAGGATGGATTAGGATCATAGATTAAATAAGATGTAATCCTTCAATTATGCCTGTAAGCTAGAGAGACAGAGTCAAAACAGATGAAAAATGCAAACCTACCCTACCCCGATAGAGAGCCAGATGCAACGATACTATCAGTCCTTATCCGAGAAGGATCGTCGTCGGTATGCAGCTATTGAAGCAGTGAAACTAGGGTACGGAGGACAGGCATACATTCGGCGATTATTCGGGTGTCACCACGAAACCTTACAGTTGGGACTGCGAGAACTTCAGGATGAAACAATTGGTCAAGATGAACGGATTCGACAACCAGGAGGTGGACGTAAATCGGCGTTTGAGACGATTGATGGACTAGACGAGGCATTTTTGCGAGTCTTGGAACGACATACAGCAGGTTCACCAATGGACGAAACGCTCAAGTGGACAAACCTCAAGCGTCATGAGATTGCCGAATTACTCAAGGAAGAAGGAATTGAAGTCAGCGTCACAGTAGTAGATCAGCTATTGGAGAAACACCATTTTCGCAAACGTAAAGCGGTAAAAAACTCGCTAGTCGGTTTATAGACATCTTAAACAGGACGGCGGAAGGACATGGCTATATTGCCTATACGAGATTTCACGATACCGAGTTAATCTCATAGACTAATGAAATGAATTCCTCTCCCCAGCAACTTGTCACATTTTTAAGTCAATTTATCCAAACTCCCATCTTTAAGATTGGCGATGAACCAATCTCTTTGCTTTGGTTGATCAAACTGGTGCTGTCATTTTTGACAGTAATGTTGCTCTCAGTAATTTGTAAGCGACTGCTCAAAAATCGCTTGTTGCCAAAACTAGGGGCAAGCCAAGGACAGAGGGAGGCGGTCGCAACTCTTGCGACCTATGGTTTCGGCGCACTGGGCTTTGTAATTGTCTTACAAATCAATGGACTGAATATTGCGCCTTTGGTTGTGACATTGGGCGGTTTAGGCATCGGTGTTGGCTTTGGGTTTCAGGAAATTACCAAAAACTTGATTAGTGGATTAACCCTACTCATTGAGGGAAAACTACAAGTAGGGGACTATATTGAATTTGATAATCTATCTGGACATATCAAAGAAATCGCATTACGTTCTACGATTATACGCACCTTTGATGGTGGTGATGTTGTAGTTCCCAATAGTAACTTAACGAGCAATCGCGTCCTCAATTGGAGCTACAAAAGCCTCACGGGTAAGTTACATTTACCTGTAAAAGTTGCCTACAATAGCGATCCCATTTTAGTCACCGAAACTCTATTAAACTCGGCTTATATGGAAGCCACAGTAATGCAAGAACCACCACCTAGAGTGATATTTAAAGGCTTTGGTGAAAGTGCCTTAGAGTTTGAATTGTGGGTATGGATAGCCCAAATAGACGAAGGGTTTTTAGTAAAAAGTTCTCTGAATTTCATTATCGAACATAATTTGCGACAAGTGGGAATCAAAATACCTCACCCGCAAAGAGACCTATGGTTGCGAAATATCGACGAACTCAAGCAAATAATTCCGCAATTTCCAGAATCTCAGTCTTCAAATAACGGACAAGAATCAGATGAATCCACAGGTTTAAATCCCCAGCTCTCTCTTGCCAAAAGCTTGCGTCAATCTATTTCGATTCGAGATTCTCTTCGGCAATTGCCTCACTTTAATATTTGCTCTGACATCCATCTCCGCGAACTGATCGAAACAGGCTATCGTAAGTTTTTTGCAGAATCTGAAATAGTGTTTAACGAGAATGAAATAGGCACTCACTTCTATTTAGTTTTGTCTGGTTCGATTGAAACTGTGGTAACGAGGCTTAGCCAGCATATCAAGATCTATAAATCTGGAGATATTCTTGGCGAAGTGGCGATTATGCTAAATTTACCCTATACGAGTACTGCGATCGCTTTAGAAGACACAAGTGTTTTTGTGATTAACAAGCATAGTTTTGATAGATTGCTGCGGTTACATCCAGATCTAGCAGAAACATTCACTCAGGAACTCACTAAAGAAAAGAAAATCTATCAAGATATCCGTCAGCAATTGCAGGATCTTGGTCTGTTGGGCATGACCGAGCATAGTAATCGATTTGCTGCTTGGGTAAAATCAAGGTTGAAGGGGATTTTCTCTGCTGAATAGTATATAAAATGGAACTATAGAAAGTGAAGTTGTGGCGATCGCCTGTTTATTGAGGTCAGTAAATCTTGTGCTTGAAATATTGACATACGCTCTAAGCGTAGGTACTTTCGTAGGATTAGGCTGTGCTTTATTTACGGGAATTAAGCAGAGATCTCCTATGCTAGGAATTTTCGTTTTTATGGGTTCTATTCTATTTTGTGTTGTTATTTGTGGTGTTACTACACTGGGGTTTGGATACTTGCTAGATTTTGCAGTTCGATCTCGGGGAGAGCTACGCCGCTCTTCAGACAATCCGCCTGCTGCGGCTGAGGGAGTCGGGACAGTTTTATTACTTTTGGGCACCTCTAAAAATCAGTCAGAGACGAAAAACGAAAATAAAAAGAGAGAAGA